>CALJEW010000113.1 GCA_938074585.1 uncultured Rhodospirillales bacterium
AATACCAATAATGTAATTTTCGATGAGTTCTCGTTCTTTAACCTCAACCCTACGGCCCTCCGTTAAATGCTCTCTAGATAATAAGGTTTCTTTCCGGTGCCCAATAAGTCATTCAGGAACTCATGTCTTTGGGTCGTCCAAAACCTGCTTACCAGCAAACCGACCTAAGTTTATAAGCCGCTGTAAGAATTCTTCTGAATGCAAACCAGATACATCATCAATATCGCTGATGGTTAAATAGATATATCTAAAGTGTTTATTGCTCACATACCGAGCTATTGTCTGGTATCTTTAATTTAATATATTAGTTTAAAGGACATCAAATATCATCTTAGATGATATATTTGAGATATGTAACTAAAAGTTGTGAATTGAAATATTTCTAGATTTTGTGAAAGCTTTAAATGTGCACGGAATATTTGTAACGCGCACTCCTCGTGAAATGTGTAAATATTATGGAAGCAGATATACACATGTTAAGCACTTATAAATGGTTCTGTTGTATGACAAGAATATGGCACAGACATTGAATCTATTCGGTGGGGGCAAAATTTTGCCACCTGGGGCGCAAAAATTTCTCAAAAAACGTGTACGTGAATTAATAGGCTTTTCGTTTGTGATTTGCGCTTTATGGGGCGCGGTCTCTGTATTTGGCTATTCGGCCGGTGACTCGTCTTTAAATAGTTCTGGTATAGAAGATCCTTCAAATATACTGGGCACATCTGGTGCGCTGGTTGCCGATTTATTATTGCAAACACTTGGGTTTACTTGTTTTGTTCCAATCCTAACTTTGTTTGTTTGGGGCGGGCGCTTGATGCGCGGAAACCCGGTCCTGCATCCCCTACGAAGTCTTTTGTTGTTGATTGTTGCCTGTCTATTTTATGCCATTGCATTAAGTGCTTTGCCGGTCAGCGTAAACTGGCCTTTGATGACACGTATGGGTGGTTTTACTGGCAGCCTATTAATGGATTCTTTAGTCAATTGGCAATGGCTTGCAAAAAGTGGAATTTCAATTGTTCTGATCGGTGCAATCAGTGGTTTCATAGGTGTTATTTTATGGGTTACAGCTTTAGGCTTGACCCGCCAAGACTGGCAGAGAACTGCAATTGGTTTTCTAAAAATTACAGTCTTTATGCGGAACCTCGCAACTCTGTGCCATGATATATGGAAACAGGCTCATGAATTTAAAGATCGTAATTTTAAATCATCAGAGCCTAGCTATTTTACACCACCGTCTAAAATAACTGATGTGGATGAAGACGTCTCTGAAGACTTCGATATCAGAATTTCGTTTGGTGACACCGATGATGAGTATGATAAAGCTTCACCATCAATGGAGCGCAACGGGTTAATTGCAGACAAGCCAAGCGCTCCAAAGCTGAGTACAAAATTGAAAGCAACCAGTCAAAGACAACTGGACTTAGGTGATGGTATATATCAGAAACCGCCCCTTGATTTATTAGAGGCGCGTGATGTGAGCGTATCTGTTTCGCAGCTCAATAAAGACGCGTTGCAGCAAAATGCAAAATTCTTAGGCAGTGTTTTATCAGACTTTGGGATCAAGGGTGAAATTGTAAAAGTACGCCCCGGCCCTGTGGTTACTTTGTATGAATTAGAGCCAGCACCGGGGACAAAGTCGTCTCGAGTCATTGGTTTATCAGGTGATATTGCACGTTCTATGAGCGCAGTTTCTGTTCGGATTGCAGTTGTTCCGGGTCAAAATGTAATTGGGATTGAGCTACCAAATCTAAACCGTGAAATAGTTTATATGCGTGAACTTGTTGAATCAAAAGAATTTGAAAAATCTACAAACAGTTTGCCTTTAGCCCTTGGTAAGGACATTGGTGGCTTGCCAGTTATTGCGGACTTAATACGGATGCCCCATTTGCTGATTGCGGGAACAACGGGGTCAGGTAAATCTGTTGCCATGAATACAATGATTTTATCATTATTGTATCAGCTAACACCAGACCAATGTAAATTCATTATGATCGATCCAAAAATGTTGGAACTTTCGGTCTATGAAGGTATTCCGCATTTGTTGACGCCGGTTGTTACTGATCCATCAAAGGCTGTTGTCGCGTTGAAGTGGGCGGTCCGTGAAATGGAAGATCGCTACCGGATGATGAGCCAAATTGGCGTCCGTAATGTTGCCGGTTATAACGTTCGAATTAAAGAAGCCGCGAAAAAAGGCGAGACCTTAACTCGGACTGTACAGACTGGTTTTGATGACGATGGCAAACCGATTATGGAAGAGCTTCCTTTACCAACAGATCCATTACCATTCATAGTTGTCGTTGTTGATGAAATGGCCGACTTGATGTTGGTGGCTGGAAAAGACGTTGAGGCCGCTATCCAACGCTTGGCACAAATGGCCCGTGCGGCTGGAATCCATTTAATTATGGCGACCCAACGCCCGTCGGTTGACGTGATTACCGGAACCATTAAAGCTAACTTCCCAACCCGTATTAGTTTTCAGGTTACATCCAAAATCGATAGTCGAACTATTTTGGGTGAACAAGGGGCCGAGCAGTTATTAGGCCAAGGCGACATGCTTTATATGGCTGGTGGCGGGCGGATCACGCGTGTCCATGGGCCTTTTGTCTCTGACGAAGATGTTGAGGAAATCGTTAAACATTTAAAGGCCCAAGGCTCCCCTGCATACCTAGATGAAATCACCATTGAAGATGACACACCGTTATTAGGTGGCACTACATCGAAAGAAGATGCCGGTGATGTTTTGTATGATGAAGCAGTTGCCTTGATTGCCCGCGAAGGAAAAGCATCAACCAGCTTTATACAGCGCCATTTGCAAATCGGCTATAACCGTGCCGCCCGAATTATTGAGCGCATGGAAAAACAAGGCGTGGTTAGTGAAGCTAACCGCGTTGGAAAACGTGAAGTCTTGATTGGCAATCACTAATAATAGTTTTTCTATCAATGACGAAAATGGCGCATTCCTGTGAACACCATGGCGAGGCCTTTTTCGTCGGCTGCCGCAATTACTTCTTCATCTCGCATAGAGCCGCCCGGCTGAATGACTGCAGTGGCACCCGCGTCGGCAGCTGAAATCAAGCCATCTGCGAACGGGAAAAACGCGTCAGACGCCACAACCGACCCAATCGCCCAAGATTGCTCATCTCCAGAAACTTTTGCGGCGTCGTCAGCTTTCCATGTGGCAATGCGGGATGAATTAATGCGGCTCATTTGCCCAGCACCAACGCCAACCGTCGCCCCATTTTTAGCATAAACAATGGC
>CALJEW010000114.1 GCA_938074585.1 uncultured Rhodospirillales bacterium
AATCAGGTTCAGAATATTTCCTATTATCGCATTGAAAGATATCACAGAATTTCTGAAGTTGGAATTTTGATCGATCAAACTTCGGCATAGGTTTGAATATGCAAGTGTCATGTCTGACTAACAGAAAAGTACCCTCAAGCTCTTAGTCTTAGAGGGATTACACAATTATTCCCTATATTATTTTTCAAAAGGAGGACAATGAATGGATGCACTAAGACAATTTTTTTAAAATTAAACCAAGATGTCTATATTAAGTCAGAAAGATTTAAATAAAAACTACCTGTTAAAAAGTGAGCACTACTATTGCATGTTGCTCTGTAAAGGTTGTGAGCCGTCTATGAGGGCATTAGTTAATCGCGGTTGCAAGCTTAAGCAGCGTCATTCGCTATTCGAAAAAAGAGGTTCCAAGCGTTAAAAGATACGAAAATATGATTCATGAGCTTGTGAAGGTGGTCTTTAATTCTTTTTATTCTAGGGTGACTGAAAGGTAACTATATTATTTCAGGTGTGTAAATTTTAAATATATGGCTAATTTTTAAGAATTCAGTAGTTATCTAAAACTAATTTCAATAATTCTTCTGGCCCTATCAAAACCACATTCTTTTCGTTACGCATATGTTCGCCAATACCGTTATTCATGTTCATTACTAACGATTTGTCGTGAAGGTCTAGCCAATAGTTGTAGCGAACAAGTTTCCCATCACCATCTCTGGCAAATGGATCGTTTGAGTTTGTGTTTTAACCGGGCTTCTAGAAGTCGGGCATTAGTTGTTCCAGTATAGTTAAGTATGCTTTACTAATATAATAAAACAGTAATCAGCTTAATGGCAGAGTGGTTTTTCTGAGACTATACAAACCTTTGCGGGTCATAGAAGTCTATAATTGAGGATGGTCCACTAAGGTCATCTGTTCCCGTTTGATAACCATAAGGTGATGACGGATGTGATGGCTGGGAGTTGATGGGTTGATTACTAGGGGATTGTGCATTGGCATATTGGCTGGTTCTATTGATGAGTGGGAAAGGTTCTAATGAATGGAAAAAGACAACTTTGAATTAGTTAACTGCAATGTTTCCGTTTCGACAAGTCTTGCTCGCCGTATAAGAAAAGCTTCTATCGCTGAACAAAATGGAAGTGAAGCCCGTCACGCGCTTTTGTTTGCTGCTGGCCATAAACCAGGTGAAGTCGAGCAACTTCGGTCTCAGGTCTTAGAGTTGTCTATGGTTATTGAAAAAGGTGAAGCTGATCTGGAGTTAATTAAATCAAAGGCAGATCAGCATAAGTCTGACCTGACTGAAGCACGGTTAAAATTAAAAGACCTTAAACTTGCAAAAAAACAAATTGCATCTTTGAGCCTCTCACTTTCCCGATCCTTAACTTTTGATGGATTGCCAGAAGAGGCTGCTGAAATGATCCGTAAAGTTTCGGAAGATATTTCTACAGGTAACGATCCACACGATGTCCTGTTGGCTGCTGCCGGATATGACAATGGAACGGTTGAAGATGCAATATCTATGGCACAGAAGCTCAAAAGCACTGTTGCTAACATTGAGGCCGAACTCAAACCATTTCGTGAAATTCTTCGGTCAGGTGGCTTGAAGGCTTGGATTGTTCGCCGCGCTATTGGCCTCTGACAATCAGTGTTATCCGGTCATTTTAACCCATTTTGTTAACACGTTTTCAATAAACTCAATAACAATGGATCGCTAAAAGCATTTGTCCCCGTTTGTTAATTACATGGCTGCTATGGACGCGATTTTAGAGGAGTTTATAGAGTGGTCCACCATGGGCGAAAAGAAAGTGTCTACTTTCATTGAAAGTAGACACTAAGAACGTCGTGTTTAGATAATTTCTTAACAGCTTCATCAACGAGAAAATTTACCTGACCGGCTTATACAACACGGAGAATGGCACAAATCTTATTACCGGATGGGTCGCGTAGGTATGCAATATAGAGATTAGCCTTGGCACCTTCGCGAATGCCCGGAGGGTCTTCACAGGTAACGCCACCATTTGCCAGTCCGGCTGCGTGCCATTTGTTGATAGCCTCTGCATCCGAGGCTTTAAAACCGACCGTGCTGCCGTTTCCGTAGCTGGCTGGTTCTCCGTCGATAGGTTTTCTGATCAAAATAACACTGGTTCTGGTGTAGTAAATACAACGCCATTTGGGATCTATGCAGTGGGTTCGTGTTCTAATTCCGTAAGGATTGAGTCGTAAAATACTTTTGATTTCGGTACGTCTTGGGCTCTAACCATAATATGACTTATCATTAAAACTCCTTAAGATGTATATGCATCTAACTATTTTGTGTGAAAATTGTCCTCAAAATTCATTGAATACAAACAATGAAAGACAGCATAATTTGATGTGAATGTAATCCAAGCCCCGATGAACTCAGGGGCTTCAGTAAGAAAATAAACGGAATTGTTGGACCTTCAGCAAGGGCAAGGGTAGATATATTTCATGTGTCTGGTTGCAATGGCTAATATTGCCCCGATAGATAACCGCCAGCAAAACCGTGCTCACTGCGCAGGCGGTCAAAAATATGCTTAGGAGTGTTATGCTGCTTGCGAGGGACAACGCTTGTGATCCTCAATGTAACCCTCAATAAGGTTGGTGAAACCATCTAACTTAGGGCGCTTAGTCAACGCTGTCCGACGATAGCTCGGTGGGTCACTAAACTTTAACACCATGGCAACCGTCTCGTGGCTGATACAAAACTTACGTGAAGCCTACCGGATACTCGTTTCTTTCTGATAACATACAAGACGTACTATTCTATATAAGCCTGCTATGTAAATATTCTGGCCCTCATTTTAAGCAAAGAGGGCAAAAGTGGCAGAGTTTTGCCCTGCTGGCAGCAATACAATATCACGACCTCATTCGACTAGTTTGTCACCGCCCCTTACACATCACGATGTCAGTAATATTGGGGTCGACTTCCCTAGCTCAGATTTTACGATCTGAACCATACCTTTGTTAGTCAACTCAGGGTAATGTTAAGGTCGTCAGGGAAAATAGTCTTCTGTGGTATCGCACGCACGCGGCTTTAAGCATATCAAGAATTCATATGTCACAATTAAAGGCTTTGAAGTGTTGTATATGTTAAAAAGGCCAATTGAAATTCTGATATGACGGTAAAAGTTTATAGAAGAAATCAGTCTAGCCATTGATTTTTGTCGGGTTATTAGGTTAAAGAAACTGAATGTTTTGCAACAGAGACATATTCGTCTTGGCAACATATTAGATATAAATGATGACGCGTTTTAATGGAAAAATAATCAAATGGAAATCACTGTAAATTTTTTAGATAACCTTCGTCTTGAGGCTAAGTTTGATGATTTTACGATAACGACCGATCAGCCTGTTCGATATAAGGGCGATGGAACCGCACCAAGTCCTTTTGATTACTTTTTAGCCTCTTCCGCACTTTGCGCCGCATATTTTGTTAAGCTATATTGTCTGTCGCGTGATATCCCAACAGATGATATTCGGGTGTCTCAAAATAATATTATAGATCCAGAAAACAGATACAATCAAACCTTTCAGATTCGAATAGAATTACCCTCCGGTATTTCGGAACGTGACCGGCTGGGTATTATAAGGTCGGCTGATCGCTGCACTGTGAAAAAAGTCGTTCAGAGAAATCCCGAATATGAAATTGACGCCGTTGAAGATTTGAGTGATGCATCGTTGCTGCAAGCGTTTCAAGGCGATAGCAACACGATGATTGTGGGCAAAGACCTGCCTTTGGAACAAACAATTGCTAACATGATGTCGATCCTATCTGATGTTGGCATTAAAATTGAAATTGCGTCTTGGCGTAATATTGTGCCAAATGTGTGGTCGCTTCATATCCGCGAAGCGGCTTCCCCTATGTGCTTTACCAATGGGAAAGGGGCGACGAAGGAAAGTGCTCTTTGCTCGGCTCTGGGCGAATACATCGAACGTATGAGCTGTAATTTCTTCTATAATGATTATTATTTTGGTGAAGAAATTGCGAATAGTAAATTTGTACATTACCCCAATGAAAAATGGTTTAAAGCAGGTGTAAATGATGCTTTACCAGAGGGGCTGATGGATGAAAAATGCCTGGAACTCTATAATTCAGATGATGAGTTAAGGGCGTCTCATTTAATTGATACAAATTCGGGAAATTTGGAACGTGGGATTTGTGCTTTGCCCTTTACTCGTAATTCAGATCAGGAAACTGTTTATTTTCCGTCTAACTTGATTGAAAATATATTTGTTAGCAATGGCATGAGTGCAGGCAATAATTTGTATGAAGCAAAGGTACAATCCCTATCTGAAATATTTGAACGCGCAATCAAACGACAAATTATTGAGGAAGAGATCATACTGCCTGATGTGCCAAAAGAAATTCTAGCAAAATACCCACATATTTTAGCAGGTATAGAGGAGTTGGAAAATAAAGGCTTCCCCGTTTTGGTTAAGGATGCATCTTTGGGGGGGAAGTTCCCTGTTATGTGTGTGACCTTAATGAACCCGAAAACAAGTGGTGTTTTGTCGTCCTTCGGCGCGCACCCAAGTTTTGAAGTGGCGCTGGAACGCTGCCTCACTGAATTATTACAGGGACGCAGTTTTGAAGGCTTAAATGACGTGCCCCCTCCAACTTTCAATAGCTACGCGTTAACCGAGCCCTTTTCTACTATGGAAAATATCAATCAGCAGACGTATGACGTTATGATATCTAAGTACAGAGAAGATAGAGACGCTCAAATACTTGCATTAGGAGATAAGCAAACTGCGTACGGTATTTATGTAGAAAAAGTAGATGCGCTAAATAAAAAAGCGGGTTTATCTTTTGATGAGGTTGATACCAGAGCGGAGGAAATGGCCGCGATGATAGA
>CALJEW010000115.1 GCA_938074585.1 uncultured Rhodospirillales bacterium
ATGGGTGGGCTTGCTATGAACCGGGGCATTCGGGCGATGATTGTTGATGGTGCTGGCAGAGATACGGATGAGCTTGAAGAGATTAATTGGCCAATCTGGACGCGAGCCATAACGCCACGTGGAACTCACACAATGTTTTCCCAACGCAAAGAAGAACTTTCCATAAATGTGCCTATCCAATGCGGTAGCACACTTGTGAACCCAGGCGATTTTATAGTTGCTGATTTAATGGGTGTTGTGGTTATTCCCCTGAATGAAGCGGAAGAACTTGTTGAGCTTGCGATCGAACAAGGCGAGCGAGAAATCGCGACACGCGAATGGGTTCAACAAGGAAAAACGATTGAAGACCTTCTCGCTGAATTTGGCCGCATCTAATTGTCACATCAGACGCAACGACGTTGATTTGTCCGGAATGGAGAACAGCAGGCTCCAAACCTGATGTTCTCCTTATTAAAACAGGGCAGGAGTTCTCTACTTGTTGGACGCCCTAGTCCATATTAGTCTAGAACTTCTGCTATTGGCACTAAGTGGCTGCTTCTGCAACCCTTCAATATAGTCTGCTCGGGGACCTAAACGGTAGATTGATGTCCGCCTCTTTTAGTGTTCAGCCCATAGCAACTTCAATATGTAGTTTAACCCGATTAAATCTATCATCGTTCACCAAATCAACCCGCGCTGCACGATATGCGTCGACAGGCTTATCATAAGATTTGTGTTTTAACACAAATCAAAAAACCGTTCTTCCTGAAGGCGCCCGCCTATCCACTGCGGGCATATATGTTTTCAACAAGGTCAATAACCTTGCCTCTGTGATCGAAAGTTACATTGAAACGTTTATAATAGTAATCGCGAGGCATCATTTCATCACCGATTGCTTGCATATGGTCCTGTAAGAGGGATTCCAGATGCTCACAAGTCGATTTATGCGCTTCATCATCAATGAGATTTTGCATTTGATATGGGTCTTCCAGGTTATCATACAGCAGCCAAGCCTCGTCGATGGTGCGCACGTAGGTATATTGAGCGGTTATCACACCACGGTATTCTAGCCGTTTACCTTTATAGTCCGGGTACTGGTCAAAACCACGTTTATCACCAATGCTGAAAGGACAGGGGTTCATAATCAACACAGACTCCGGCGGATTGTTACTTTCACCACGAAGCACCGGTGACAGATCAACACCTTCGACAGTATCGGGAATCGGGACTCCAGCGAGACCCAAAATGGTCGGCATTATGTCTATCACACTAAGTGGCGCATCAAGCCGGTCCCCGGACGAAATCACGCCGGAATATCGAATGGCAAACGGCACCTTTATGGACTCATTCCACGGCCATTGTTTTTTGTAAACACCTTGCGATCCATGCATGTCGCCATGATCGGACGAAAACACAATGATGGTATCGTCATCAAGGCCCATTTCGGCAATTGCGTCTATTAGACGCTGGAACTGATCATCCAAGAATGTCGTCTGGGCGTAATATCCCCAGAGGTCTTCGCGCGGAATATCCGGACAGTTGGGGCGGCCTTCGATAGTTTCAGGGTCGTATTTATCCATATATTGCTCAGGTACCAGCCGGTAAGGATGATGTGGCGGGCCCCATGATAGGACCAGACAGAAAGGATTTTCACTGTCGCGCTCTTTTAAATAATCGATGGTATGGGTGGTCTGTGCCTCGGCATCCCAACCCGGCCAAATCTTTAGATCACCCTCGTTGTCGGTGTAATAGGAGCGGTTATAATTGTGCTCGAAATTAGCCCCCATCCAGTATTCAAACCCCTGACGGCGCGGCCCCGGCGGCACCGGAGCTGGGCGGTTCGGTCCATCAAGATGCCACTTTCCAATATAGGCAGTATCGTAACCGGCAGCCTTGAAGCAGTGCGCGATGCTGACCTCATTGGTTTTCAGTGGAATATCGTTGATCACCAGCCCCGTCGAGGTAGGCGTGCGACCGGTAATCAATGAACCCCGGTAAGGACCGCAGACCGGCAGCATTGAGATTGCATTGTTGAAGATCGTGCCACTTTTGGCAAAAGCATCTATGTTCGGTGTCTGCACGGGCTCTTCGCCAGCGTAACCAACAGAGCTGGCCCGCAATTGGTCAGCAAGAATAACTAATACGTTTGGTTTTAATTTGGTCAAGTGTTTTTCCTTAGCTTTTTACATTAAGATAAACGGGGCTGCTCCAGGCCCTGTGGAAATCGGTTTGTACTACGCGAACCCAATAGGCTTGTTCACCATCACCGGATGCCTCGTCGGTGTACTCGAATCTAGTGTCACAAATGTCGCCCTCCGTGTGCAAAGTGCTGGCGGTTACATATTGCTCCAGTCCACCCAAATCCCAACGCAGGTTGCCCTTGCGGGCATCGCCAACGCTAAACGTTAAATCGGCTGGCCCGGCCTTGAATGTAATGAGCGCATCGTCAGGTCCGTCGATATAGAGCAGAACCCCTTCTTCCTGCCCAGAGGTTACTGAACGCCAATTGACATGGCCCTCATCCCAATCATCAATCCCATACTTGGCGGTATAAATATTAAGAGGGGTTGCGCCTGTTATGCGCCCGCCTGTCATTTCTAGACCGCCATCCCATTTCATAAACCTGCCGCGGTCCTGATGTGTCGCACCTGACCAGATGATTTTGATCAAGTTGGGATTGCGTTGTTCTGGGTTAGGCGTAATACGCGTCAATTCCTGACTACGGTTAAATAGCGCTATGTATTCAATGGGGGCAGTCCCATAAATAGTACCGCTGATTTTGATCGGGCCCTGGGTCGTTGTAATGACACCCATCCGGTGCCCATTGGCGGTGATCTCAAGATATAACCTGGCACCTGTGGTACCGTAACAGTTACGCGCCATCATGCCGTCGTAAATGCCCTGGCGTGAATGTTCAGTCGTACTGACGGCTCCAAGTCCCCCCAGCACCGTCATTTCTGGTGTCGATGGGTAGGCCAGACCGGGCCTGCAGGTATGATCGTCACTGGCACCGACAACACCGACCTTGACGCCAGCGGCGAGAAATTCATGCAGACGCCATTCGAACACACCATGGTTTGAGCAAATCTCAAACACCGGTTCAAGCTCGGGATCCTGGGCCTCAAAATCGGAGCGCCGACCGCCAATGTGAGGTACCATGATGACCTTTTTTCCGGTCTCGGAAATGTATTTGCGCATCCGGGCTTGCAGATCACGAGCATGAACAGCTTCTGTCTGACCAGCACCCTCGGCAACTTCTTCTGGCCAAAGCTGCCAGTGACTGCTTCGGAATATGGGACCTTCATCATCAAGAAACAGAACGTTGCGATCACCGCCGGTCCCTGTCGGTCCAGACCATTCCCAGCCGAAGAAAGCAGAAAACCGGCCGGGCTGATTGTGTTTTTGGGCGGCCTGGCGAACTTCTTCAAGATCATCGTCGGAAAGGATAAAGTCGTTGCCTTGATGCGTTGTGAAATCAATGGCCGCACAGTCGCGTGCATAAGCAAAGTATTCGTCCGGCGAACCGACCCCGACTGTGGATGCCGTCTGGGCCTGAGTATCGCCCCAACATATTATCTCCTCGGCATTGTTGCCAACGACAATTGGGTTCGTAGTCGCCAATACGGTCTCACCGTCTTTTAAGTCTAATCGACGAACACCTTCACTCTCCAGGATGACCCCCTCGAGCCATGTGGCGCGACCCGTTGATTGGGAAAGGTTAAGTTCGACAATAGGATCGGCATCCAATGTAAGGCCGTTAGCATCAAGCGGTGTTGGGTTACCAAATTTGTCATTACCGCGCACCTGAACGCGGAACGGTTTGCCTGCCTGAACCAGTGTCGGGGCGACGACACTGTAATATTCTGAAGGCCCTGTGAGAATACGGAAATTAGGCGACTTGCAATAAACCCGTTTGTATTCACCGGAGCTGAGAGGATCTAAAAAGACGGCAAAATCACTTGCACTTTCGGGGAACGACTGAACGCCAAGACCGCGCGATCCACCTGATGTGTCACCAAGCACGACGGTGATTGTGTCGCCGGGATAGAGCGGCCCGCCAGCGAGACGAACGACAGTGACCCCGTTGAACGGTCGTTTGTGACCACGGTGATCAAAGTAAGTCCCGAAATGTGATCCATCACGCGAGCAGGTCACGGTTGCGTAATTATCTGCGACTGGGTCGTCAAATTGCGGGTGGCCAAAGTCCGCCTGACGACGTGTGCCAATCTTTAATCCACCTCCAACATCCATGGCATATGTTCCGACAGTGAATGTTAAAGTCCATGTTGAAAAGCTGCCAACAATCACATCGCTAGTCGGCGAGATCGTTACCGCTCCCCAGGTTTCAACAGTTGATGGATCGTTGTTGCGTTCGGTAATTTTACCCATGACTACTGGTTCTCGATTGAATGTTCAGGTGAATTATGTTATCGCGTCCCACCCACCACCCAGCTTATCCGCAAGGAAGCTGGGTGGCTTTGGGAAGATAGGATGCCAAGTGAGGGACACCCGTCGGAGATTACGAACGTTACTCTACGAGAATGTCGAGGTCCGTCGCCATTTGCCTGTAGCGTTTAAAGTCACTTGCTATATGTTTCGAGAACTCTTCGGGGCCCATGTAACGCGGCATATCACCTACAGCCTTGACCATTTTTTTCCAGCCTTTACGAGCCATCGTTTCCTGGACCGCCTTGGCCCATTGGTCGACAATCGCTTTCGGCAAATCTTTTGGACCAATCACTCCACGCCAGCCAAAAATATCGACATTCGGATATCCCTCTTCCGTGTAGGTCGGCACATCAGGGAAGGCTTTTAATCGTTCTTTGGTGGTCACGGCGAGGGCGCGGACTTTTCCACTTTCAATGAAATCAATCGCAGAAACAAGATTGGTTTGATGGAAATCGGCCTCACCTCGAAGCAATCCAGCCATGGATTTGCTGCCACCCTTGTAAGGAATCGCAATAGCAGAATCGTTGCCAAGTCCAGCTGTCTTCAACAAGAGGTGAACACCGAAGTAGTGTATTGAACCAGCACCCGCGTGCGAAAACTTAAGCTTGCCGGGTTTTGCCTTAATAGCATCCAGAAGATCCTTGACGTTCTTATAGGGAGAATCGGCTCTAACGATCAAAACGTTCGGGTTCATTTGGGTCATAGCGATAGGTGTATAATCTTCAGGCGTATAGCCCGCTGATGTATTCATTGCTGGAAACAAAACATGGCCACCGATCATGCCTTCCATTAGGAGATAACCATCAGGTTTTGCTTTGAGCGCAAAATTAATGCCAATCCCTCCGGACCCGCCCTTTTTGTTAACAACGATGATCGGTTGCCCGATGTGTTCCTGTATATTGATCGCCATGATTCGTGCCGCGGTATCCGTGGAACCGCCGGCCCCAGATGCGACAACCAATTTGATCGGTTTGTCGGGATAGTCTGCAGCACTGACGGGCGCTGTGAAGATTGCGGCGGATGCCATGACAGTTACGCTCAGTAGACCTTGTTTTAATAAATGCCTCATATTGTGCTCCTGTTAAATGTTAGGTGTCGTACTTAGAACTCGTCACGGATGTTTCCCCCGCTTTAATCGCTAATAATTTTTGCGGCTTTCGTCCCCTTGAGACGCCAATGTAAATAAACGGATGCCCCCGCACTTAGCGCTGCGAGAGCAAGAAAACTGATAGAGATCGTGCTGCTTACAAAAATATCCAAAGAGCCACTGGAGATTATCAGGGATTTTCGTAACTCATTTTCAAACAGTGGGCCGAGAATGAACGCGATGGCGAAGGGTGCCGCCGGAATTTTTTGTGTCCGCATTAAAAACCCGAAGAAACCGACCCCATACATGGCTAAAACATCGATCATCGTACCGCGCACTGCATAGGTTCCATAAGTCGCCAATATCAAGACCACAGGAAATAAAATTTGGGTTGGCATCTGGACCACCCATTTCGCCATGCTGATGACACCAGTGCCAACAATGAGGAGAAATATCAAAGCGACAAATAGCAACAAAAATACGCTATAAACAAAATCGGGGGAAGATTCAAAAAGCATTGGGCCGGGGCTAAGGCCATGTATGACCAGTGCCCCCATCAATACGGCGGTCGTTGTATCGCCAGGGATCCCAAGACTCATCATTGGTACCAGGGCGGGTCCACAAACCGAATTATTACCAGCTTCGGCACCGGCAACGCCCTCCAGTGAACCGTTGCCAAACTCCTCGGGTGTCTTGGAGAACCGTTGCGCCAGGAAATATCCAAGAAATGCCGCCGGGCTACCGCCCAGTCCGGGTAGCGCACCGAGCAGTGATCCTCCAGCGCAGGAACGTAAATATATCGGCCAAAAACTGAAAAATTTACGGAAAGAAATACCTGGCCCCATATCACCCACACTAACCGAGTCACGTGACTTATAGGCCTCAACTCCGCGGACGATGATTTCCGGAATCGTGAACAGGCCGACCAACAAGGTCAGAATGTGCATACCAGCTTGAAAATCAGAAACTCCAAATGTAAAACGGCTGGACCCATGAATTGGGTCCTGGCCGATTGTCGCAATAAGAAAGCCAAAACATGCGGCGATGAGACCCTTCAATAAAGAATCTCCTGACACCCCAGCGATAATGGTTATAGCAAAGACGATCACTGCGAAAACTTCAGCAGCACCAAATTCTAATGCAAACGTCGCGACAATGGGGAAGATAACCAGTGCCACAACTGTAGACAAAATACCGGCCGTAAATGATGCGTAAAGTGCCATTTCCAGTGCTTGGCGCGCTTTGCCCTGACGGGCCAACGGGTAGCCATCAATAACGGTTGCAGCAGCGTTTGGTGTTCCCGGTGTGGCTATCATGATTGCAGTTACGGAACCGCCATAAATAGCCGTCACATAAATTCCTAATAACAACGCTATGGCAGATTGTGGGTCCATGAAGAATGTGAGAGGCAAGGCGATGACAACGGCCATGATTCCTGTCAATCCAGGCGTCACACCAACAAACATTCCCCAAATCACACCGGCGAAGCACGCTGCAATGACATTCCAGTGAAGGATGAGTTTAAGGCTTTGTAAGAGAACGTCGAAATCTATCATATGATCACCTAAGCCACCCCACCGGTGAGATTGCGTGCGCCCTCTAACCATTCCATAATGCCGAACCACGGAGTTGGAAACAGAACGTGGGCAATTTTTTCAAAGAAATACCACAGTAAAAAAGGCAGAATGATAGCGATCACGCCTATCAACCAAACCCGACGTTCACCAAAATAATAAATCATTGCGGCCACACCGAGCGCCGCGCCCAGTGTCATGCCGACAAAATAAATGGCGACGATGTAGCCGACGCAAACCACGGCCGTGCCGCCAGCCAGTAGCCAGTCCATTTTGCGAGCTTTACCCTGTGCCGGTTGGCGCAAATAAACGGTAAAGCTTTGGATAAGGTAAATGACGCTCAGACCAGTGAGCATCAGAAACAATACATTTGGTAAAAACGCAGGGGAGTTAGCGGTCCCCGCAACTTTGGATGGCACATAGACAGCCGCTGGTACAAGCAGTAAATAACCAGAAAGCCCCGCAGTAAGGCAAAGAATGGCGGCAACAACATCACCGCGCCGGGTCGGTGTTTCCAATTCAACGGCTGGCATCGGGCTCGGTAGTTCGCTTGTCACGCTATCTATTGCCACGCTAAAAAGCCTCCATTAGAAATTTTAACAAACTTATATCTGAGCATCATTGCCATATACCATGAGCTATTGTTTAACATAGGAGAAGTATCTATTTTCTATATTTATTATCGGTTTTCCCTATATAAAAAATTTACCAGCTTAATTATTGGGGTCCATAAAGGTAAGTGGGATATTGGGGATCCACAAAGATAAGTCGGACAAAAGGGCCGGAGTGAAAGAGCTGTCCCGGCCTCTTGTCACCGTGGATTGTTGACCTGTGTACAGATTAGTCAAAACTCCTGTTGTGGCATCAATAATCTTTGATGACGATGTTTCGTCGCGAACGAGTTCAATACAGCGCCCTGAGGCATCGATCAAAGAAACATTAACCTCATCTTCATCAGGTAAATATTTGTGACCTTGCGCTAGGGCACCATTCAGGTTTCGGACAACATTAAACGCAGGTCTCGGGTTATAAAACCGGTCCACGATACCATGTCGTCGATAGTATCCACGGTCGACATCGGCAAAGGTGTCGATGTATACATGGATATCTTCATGGGCCCACGTGACAGCAAGAGCTTCGGCAACACGTGCAGCAGCCCAGTCATCATCCAGTTGCTTCAATCCCGGTGCACCAACGGTCATGCGCACATGCAGTGATGCCTTCAAGCCATGCGGTCGGCAAACATTGCTGGCGGCGCGGGCTGTCTGCCACGGCGACATTAACCCTTCAGTGCGAAATACAAGGCCATCGACACCGCCCAATTCGGCCACCCTTGCTATATGATCTGTATCTTCCGAGGTATACCCGTGCACAATCATATGGTGGTAAGTCCCGCTTGCTTTTTCCTGATCCTCTTTGGTCCGAATTCTCGACAAATAAAGCGCGACGCCTGCTCTTTTCACTGTTTCCCGGGTGGTGTTGACGACCTCTGGCAGGTTCCCAGTAGTATCGCAGATTTCCCAAATATCTATGAGACCCTTCGCAGCACTCACGGCATCCAGAAGGCGTTGGTCTGGTACACCAAACGAAAACAAGGTGAATTGGAAACCTTGGCACGCACAATCATCAAGACGCTTGCGATGGTCCGGGTCGAAGAGATCACTGACAGGAATACGTACGCGTTTAACACCTGTTTCAATCAATGCCATCAGGGCATAGTCATTTCGCATTCGCTTTCGATCAAATTCGTCGAGCGACCCGGAGGGGGGAATCTCAATAATCTCAAGCCAGTTCTGGCGCATATCAAATCCAAAACGTGTATTCGGGTTTTGCAAAGGGTGAAGGGGCATCACTTTATTGGTTGGCTCGTCATCTGTGGCACCTGGTTCTGTGAACTCTCCGAACGTTCTCACCCATTGGCAAAAGTGCCCGTTTTCGTGAACATGAACGAGAAAATACCCAAGCTTGGCAAGATCACTTCGCCCCCCTTCCGTTCCGGGCAACGGTGTTGCCCGGTACATCTCGGAATAATCCTGACGAACGAAGGCGGTCGACGGCAGCGCGTAACAATCTGTCACGCCAAATCTGTTGTACCAAAAATTATGGACATGGCCTGAAAACTGAGCCTCAGCCTCATAACGTTCCATTAAACCCAATAACCAGGATCGACCCGGTTCGGCAATATTGTCGAAATGTTCGTCTTCGTTCGGGGTCGTGAGGAACAACGGGTAGTGCATGTGCACAAAAATCCGCTGGCCACTCTCAGAAGCCCTAGCCATCTCAGCCTCCAGCCACACCTTCTGCTCGGCTTCTGCGACTAGCCCAGAGTTCAAAATTTGCGAGTCTACAATAAAAAAACGGCAACCCTGACTTTCAATGCTTTGGTAATTGACGCCGAATGTTTTGGTCCAAAGCGCAATGTACTCATCGCAGGCAACCGCTCCCGGGCTCCAAGTAATAGGCTTGTCGCCAATATCATGATTGCCTGGCACGAGATAAAGGGGGTGACGTAATTCAGCGATCTGTTCATGAAAACACTTGGCAGCTTGTGTGTAGAGGTCTTCCACTGCCGGTACGGGATGTACTATATCGCCTAAGTGAATGACTAAGGCGAGATCTTGCTGGTTTAGCTCCCGAACAACATGACGAAGGCGTGCGTTTGCACGCTTATTAATCTCAAACTCGGAATTACATTCTGTCTCGCTATAGTTTACATGCGTATCTGCGACCACACCATATTTGAACAATTTCTTACCTAAAGTCGCTGGCATAATTATAGGCATCGTCATCTCCCTTTGATTAGTAACAAAGCCCATAAAATCTCTCATGGCAATTTTGATTTTATTGTTGACGGTACATTGACATAGGGAAAATATTAATTTCCTATCTTATGGATAGGTATTTACAATGATAGGTGATCGCCATGAAATATACTCAAGTTCGTTCTTTCCATGCCGTCGCAAAGGCCGGAAGTTTTACCGGAGCTGCAAAGGACTTGAATGTTTCCCAACCAACAATCACCGAACAGGTTAAAGAACTCGAAGCAACCTATGGAATAGAAGTGTTCAACCGCGCCCAGCGCAAGGTTAAATTGACTGCGACGGGAAGGTCTTTGTTCGAAATCACCCAAAGACTGTTCGGTGTGGTTGGCGAAACGGAATCATATTTGCGAGCTGCTGGGGATTTTGGCGCGGGACATTTACGCATATCGTCAGTTCTTCCCTTTTTTAATATTGATATGATTACGGCCTTTCGTGAAAACTATCCAAAAGTCAAAATCTCCGTATCTTCCGGCAACTCCGCAACCATATTGGAAAGTCTCTTGGCATACGAATCGGATGTGGGTGTCCTGTCCGATCACGACCCTGATCACCGGCTCTATACCCGCATCCACGACAGCCATTTTGTTGTGGCGATTGTCAGCTGCGATCACCCCTTGGCCAAACGCAAGAACATTCATCTTGCGGATTTAGATGGCCAACCCATGGTGCTCAGAGAAGTCGGCTCGAACACCCGACGGGTATTTGAAACAGCCATCGTTACGGCTGGGGTTGTGCCGGATGTAATCATGGAAATTGAGAGTGGTGAAGCCGTCCGCGAAGCCGTAGCCATAGGACATGGTATTGGCATATACGGAGAGCTTGCCTTACCCTCAGATCCCCGTCTAAAAGCTTTGCCAATTGTCGATGCTGAAATGAAGGTCAATCGCTATCTGGCTTGCCTGAAGGAACGTCGGAACGAGCTTTTGGTTGAAGCCTTTTTCAGTGTGGCGAGCCCAAACCGTTGATCAACGTAACAGAACGTCGGAGTAGAGCATCAATATTCCAAGCAATAAGAAGGGGCCGCTTTGGGTCAACAACGGCCCTTTTGGGCGGCTAGAAATAGGGTCTGATATTACCCTCAATAACGGACATCAAAGCTGCCGCTTTACCAGTGCTGAGAATTGTTCAATATTTTCACCATAGGCGATAAGTGGTCGAGCCTCGATTTCAGTTTCGATGTCTCTAAGCAAACTCAGCATTTGGTCAAAAGGCCCCTACGCCATTTTTGGATCTATAAGTTTCATGATTAAATTTTGAGCCTCATACAGTTGGGTGGGGACCGTTGCTCTTTGTTTGAAGTAAATTAATTATGTCTCTGCGTCTTGGGAATTTCGAAATATCTCAAGATAATTTGACAAATAATTCCTGCCTGGAAAGTTTTACCGACATCCCGAGAAACGGCTAGCCAAACCCGGCAAAACGCGAGTGTCCTGAGACGAGGGAAAGCCGCGCTATTAAAAGAGGCGATCTATGTCGCGCTGTAAAATGCGCCGATGAAAATATCTCGGTAATTACAGATTGCTAAAAGATTAGAAAATTAGAAATTTCCTTGGGTCCTCCCAAACGCTTTCGCGAGTACCTGTCAGAGGGGTACCCGGGGGGTCGGGTTGCTGTTCCTCGTATTAGTGCGGGCGAAATACAATCAAAATCCACCTTCAAACCGTAGCGAAACTACCTGCTTGTGTCCTCTGTGTGTCCACTATGCATTTTCAATGTTGAAAAATATCGCTTATTATTGTGACTCGTAGACATTTTTCTATATAATGATGTGATTTTAAACAAAAAAAACCCCTGATCAAATAAATGATCAGGGTGAGTCTAAACAGGGAGGCTTACATCTGGGAGACGTAGGAGTCGCCATGTGGGCGATCCTTGTTTCGGGCCGAAGCCCAAAGGGAGGTCAAACGTTGCTATACAATATTTGATATTAGCAATATATTAGTGAGAAACGTGGAATACCACCGCTTATATTGCATTGCACCCATGCACCAAACGCATAACAGTTCAAACTCAGGCTTCGGAGCAATCGCTTACGGTTGTTGGATTATATACATCACAGGACTGTTCATTGTGACCAATCAATGCCAACGGCAGAAAGAACGGCAGCATCAGGAACCACGCTATTTAGCCGCACTTTCTCATAGCGGGCATCGACGATCAGATTACGTATTTCGCCTTTGAATCAGTTGCGCTAATCGTACAGACTATCATCAAGCAGTTTGTTGCCCAGCTGACCAGGCTCTCAATACTAAACCCCTTCATCACGGTTTAGTAAAAATAAACAGTATAGCGTAAATTCAATTTAAAATTATTCGAGGGACAGACGCGCCGACTAAGCTCGCCTGTTTAAATTTTGATTACGAGGTTAGTCCGCGTTCCATGACGCTTGCTAAACGCTTTGCAAAAGCCACAGGATCGGCAACCTTTTCCCCTTCAACAATGCGAGCTTGATCCAGTAATAACCAAGCTGCATCTTCAACGCTGGCTTCAATACCTTCGCTTTTTGATGCCATTTTATTCAAGTTTTTGATCAAAATATGATCTGGGTTTAATTCCAAAACACGGGGTGTCGATTCCTCAAGTTGTTTGTGTTGTTTCAAAAGACGTTCCAAATGAATGTCCATGTCACCTTCGTCAGCAACCAAACACACCGCGCTATCGGTTAAGCGTTCAGACACTCTAACATCTTTTATTTTTTCACCTAAAGCGACTTTGAATGCGGCGACCAATGGGTCGATGTTGGATGACTTTTTGTCGTCTTTCTTATCATCTTTTTTGTCAGAATCAGCTTCAACAACTTTTTCTAAATCAGCACCGCCACGGGTTGCTGATTTGAACATTTTGTCGTCATATAAACCAATAGCTGTGATCCAAAATTCATCAACGGGATCAGCCAGCAACAGAACTTCAACGCCTTTTTTCTTGAAACCTTCAAGCTGTGGGCTCAACGCAATTTGTTCAGCATCTTCACCGGTGATGTAATAGATGGCATCTTGGCCTTCTTTCATTCGCGCGGTATACTCTTTTAGGCTGATTTGCCCGTCACTGTATGTTGATTTGAAACGAACCAGCTCAAAGATTTTTTCGCGGTTGTCGGTATCTTCATACAACCCTTCTTTTAATACGGCACCAAAGGAATCCCAAAACGTTGCGTATTCTTCAGGTGATTTTTCTGCTTTTTTACCCAGTTCGGTAAAGATCCGTTTAATCAAGGCCTTTCGAATTTTGCCAAGGGCTGGGTTGTCTTGCAACATTTCACGACTGATATTGAGCGGCAAATCTTCTGAGTCAACGACACCTTTTACAAAGCGCAAGTACGCAGGTAATAGGCCGTCGCAATTATCAGTAATGAAAATCTTTTTGACATACAATTTAACGCTCGATTTGCGATCTGGATTGAACAAATCAAACGGAGGGCTGGATGGAATATATAACAAGTTGGTGTACGCCATAACGCCTTCAACGCGATTGTGAAGGGTCATCCATGGATCATCAAAGGCATGTGCGACGTGGTGATAGAACTCTTTATATTGCTCAGGCGTAATGTCTTTTTTCTCGCGCGTCCAAAGGGCTGATGCGGCGTTTAAGGTGCGCTGCTCTTCGTCTTTTTTCATTGGCATCAAGTTGATTGGGATGCCAATGTGATCGGAATACGTTTTGACAATTTGCTCGATCCGGTTGGCTTCTAAAAATTCTTTCTCTTCTTTCTTGACGTGCAAAATGACGTCAGTACCAAAGCCGTCGCGGGTTGCCTCTTCAATGGTAAATTCGCCGCGCCCATCAGACACCCATTTATATGCGGTTGCCTCGCCGGCTTTATGAGTGATCACTTCAACGGTATCTGAAACCATAAACGCAGAATAAAAACCAACGCCAAATTGTCCAATCAGATCGACGCCACCTTTTTCTTTCTTTTTTTCTTTGGCGGCAGTTATTTGGTCCATAAAGGCTTGCGTGCCGGACCGCGCGATGGTGCCCAAAGTTGCGGCTAAATCATCGCGGTTCATGCCGATACCATTATCAGAAATGGTCAGCATTTTTCCTTTTTTATCGGAAGTAATGGAAATTGCATATTCGGCATCACCTGAACCTAAATCGGCATTGGTTAGTGCTTCATAACGTAATTTATCGCAGGCATCGGATGCATTGGAAATCAATTCGCGCAGAAAAATTTCCTTATGGCTGTAGAGTGAATGCGCCACAATATCGAGCAGCTTTCCGACTTCTGCTTGAAAAGTAAATGTTTCTTTGGTCATTGGTCTTTATTCCTTGGCTAATTGATTAGAAATGTCCGAGAAACCCTCTGACATTGGATTGATATGGCGCAAGGTGTCCGTTCTGGCAACCCCTTTCTGCCAATTGCCTCGTTGCCATCTGTTGATCCTTGCTTATGGTGATTGAATGAACAGTTCTTACTCATCTAATAATGCCAATAATTCAAACATTAAACGCCTATTTAAGGATGCATCCCAAGCGCATGAGGCTGGGGATTTAACAAAAGCTCAAACCCTGTGCGAAGTTTTGTTGATGCAAGTTCCCAATGATCCAGACGGGCTGAATTTAAAGGGCATTATTGCCTGCCAATTGGGTGATCCGGCGGCGGGTATTGTGCTTATTGCTAGAGCATCTGCTGAAATGCCCAATAATCCGTCTTATTTAAATAATTTAGGAACAGGCTTGTCGGCGCTAGGGCGAGATCACAATGCGATCTTAACGTATCAGCGTGTCCTTGAGTTAGACCCAAGCCATGCAATGGCGCATAACAACTTAGCGACCATTTACCGCCGGATCGGGCAACTTGATGTGGCGGCAAACCATTATCAAAAAGCCATTTTGCTTAACCCTAATTATGTTGAAGCCATGAGTAATTATGGCAATACTTTGCTGGATATGGGGGCGCTGAGTCGGGCGTCTGATGTCCTAGTAAAAGCAGTTTCTTTGAACTCAAAGTATGCTCCGGCGCAAAATAATTTAGGCATTTTGTGCCAACGCCAAGGCCGCTATGAGGACTCACAAAATATATTTCAGACCGCCATTCAAATCGACCCTGAATTTGCAGATCCATATGTTAATTTAGCTGAAGTTTACAAGGAAACCGGACGCGCTGAAGAAGCCGTTGCGGTTTATAAGAAGTCCCTACAACTGGCCCCAGACCTCCCCAGTATCCACTCAAATTACCTGTATGCACTGAATAATATTTATACCCTATCAGATGAAAGTATTTACAAGGCTCACAAGCAATGGGACCAACGGCACGCCGCTCAGCCATTGCCTCAGCCTCCGCGGGCAAAAACCAAAGCTCGTACACTTAAAGTTGGCTACGTGTCGCCGGACTTTAGGCGCCATTCTGTTAGTTATTTTTTAATGCCCATCTTTGCCAATCACGACCCTCAAAAAATTGAGGTTACGTGTTATTCAAATGGTTTGATTGAGGATGAGGTTACTGAAAAATTGAAAGGATTTGTGCCTCAGTGGCGATCTATTTTTAGTATGTCAGACGCTGACGCCGCCCGACTTATTCAAAAAGATGAGATTGATATATTGGTCGATTTGTCTGGGCATACCTCGGGCAACCGGCTGCCGTTATTTACTTTGAAGCCTGCCCCCATTCAAACCAGCTACTTGGGGTACCCCACAACAACGGGCCTGAGCGCAATGGATTACCGCATCACCGATGCATGGGCCGACCCGATCGGTGCATCTGATCAGATGCATACCGAAAAATTAATTCGGTTGGACGGTGGGTTTTTATGTTATCAGCCCCCAGATGACGCGCCAAATGTCGGGCCTGCACCGTGCTTAGAAAATGAGTATATAACGTTTGGGTCGTGTAATAATTTAGCTAAACTGACGCCACAGGTGATAAAAGTGTGGGCCCGAATTTTACAAGCTGTGCCGCACACAAGAATGTTATTAAAAGCGAAAGCACTGGGGGATAAAGCCGTTAGGGATCGCCTTATCAATGCGTTTACAAATGAAAGCATTGATAAGGAGCGGCTGATTTTAAGGTCATGGATTACCAAGAAAAGCCCACTTTCCATCTATAATGAAATCGATATTGCCCTAGACCCTTTTCCGTATAATGGCACGACGACATTGTGTGAAACCCTTTGGATGGGGGTGCCAACCATTGTTTTGGAGGGGCGGCGGCATTCTGCCCGTGTTGGGCATAGCCTCAATTCACAAGTTGGGCTTCAAGGCTGGACTGCTCCTGATATGGATGGATATGTCACTTTGGCAACTCTGCGTGCAAATGACATTTCAAGCCTAAGGAGAATTCGAGAAAGCTTACGCGATCAGATGAAAAATTCACCTTTGTGTAATGGGTTGGCATTTACGGAGAGGTTGGAACTTGCATATGCTAAAATGTGTACAAGTTGAGCAATAGAGCTTATTAGGCAAAAAAAATCAGAATGCCTATCACAGCTCCTAAGGCTATGATTGAACTGACAAATAAAATAATTTTTCTAATACCTTTAATGCTTTTTCCAGCTTAAATTAATTCAATTCAGAGTAGAACTATTCGGATCTAAAAAAAACCAATAAAGTTAGAGCCCATACTTTTGTATCAAAAAAATGGCTTTTGGCACAACCCAACAAATCAATTAGTTTACATTTTATCATTTCGAGTTCTTGATTCTTAGGCAGAGAGACGTAATCTTAAGGGGATGGAAATTTCGACCTCAAAAGTCCGCGTTGTTGCTGTTTTAGGGCCAACAAATACCGGTAAAACCCATTTAGCGATGGAGCGGATGCTGGCTTATGCTACAGGTATGATTGGTTTTCCACTGCGCCTTTTGGCACGCGAGAATTATCAGCGCGCAGTTGAGGCCAAAGGTTACAGCGCCGTTGCTTTGATTACGGGTGAGGAAAAGATATTACCCATCAGTGCGCGCTATTTCATTTGCACAACTGAATCTATGCCAATTGATCGGACGGTTGATTTTATGGGTATTGATGAAGTGCAAATGTGCGCTGATCCTGATCGTGGGCATATCTTTACGGATCGGTTGCTTCATGCGCGTGGCCGGCACGAAACGATGCTTTTGGGCGCAGAAACATTACGACCATTAATTAAAAGACTTGTACCCGATGTGGAATTTATAAGCCGCCCCCGGTTTTCGACATTGTCGTATGTGGGAACTAAAAAGATCACGAGTTTACCGAAACGCTCAGCAATTGTCGCATTTTCAGCGTCTGATGTCTATGCTTTTGCTGAACTGATTCGCCGTCAAAAGGGTGGCGCTGCTGTTGTTATGGGTGCGTTGAGCCCCAGAACCCGAAATGCCCAAATAGCACTGTATCAGTCAGGTGAGGTTGACTACATCGTCGCCACTGATGCGATTGGAATGGGCTTAAACATGGATGTTGACCATGTTGCTTTTGCAGCAACCCGGAAATTTGATGGCCATCGCCGTCGCCCGTTGGAGCCTGCAGAATTGGCGCAAATCGCGGGCCGGGCCGGACGGCATATGAACGATGGCACCTTTGGGACCACAGGGGATGCTAAGTTGATTGACCCTGAAATTATTGGCCGCATTGAAAATCATAAATTCGAGCCTATTCGGCAAATATTTTGGCGTAACCCAAAGCCGCAATTCTCTTCAACAGAGGCCCTTCTTAAAAGTCTATCTGTTCCCCCCCAATTGCAAGGCATGGTTCGGGTCCGCCAAGCAGATGATGAGTTGGTTTTACGCAGACTGATTCAAGACCCAGACGTGATTAAACACGCAACAAGCACGGATGCCAATCGGTTGCTGTGGGATGTCTGTCAGGTACCTGATTTCAATAACGTTAAAAGCGATGGGCATGCCAATTCTTTGACTCGCATTTTTGGGTATTTGGTTAAATCGCAGAACGCCTGTTTGCCTGAAGGATGGATTGCGGAACAGGTCAATCGATTGGACCGAACCGATGGCGACATTGATCATTTAACGCAACGCATAGCTAGTATTCGCACATGGACATATGTAGCGTACCGTAACGATTGGCTGGAAAATACGAAGTATTGGCAAGAACGCACCCGGGCGATTGAAGATAAGCTGTCGGATGCATTGCACGAATTGCTGACGTTGCGCTTTGTTGATCGCCGAACAACGGATTTGATGCGCCGGATAAAAGATCAACCCGAATTATTAGCAGCCGTCAAAAAAGAAGGAGATGTGATTGTTGAGGGTCACTATATTGGGCGTTTGGAAGGTTTTATATTCAAAGCAGACCCGTCGGCGTATACGGCCGGAGAAGTACTTGCAGCAAAAACCGTAGAGCAATCAGCCGTCAAAGCATTGCGTTGTGAAATCAAAGCGCGCGTAACTCAGGTTGTTCACGATAAAGACACCGCCTTTCACTTATTAAGTGATTTAACGGAACCAAAAGTAGAGATTTTCTGGAAAAATATAGCTATTGCAAAGTTGATGAAAGGGCCGCAATTGATGCGACCTCGTATTGTTTTAATTCCTAGTGACTTGGTTTCACCCATTCAGCGTGACCAGATTATTGAGCGATTGGAAAATTGGCTAAAAACTGAGTTTGAACGGAAACTAGCCCCGCTATATCGCCTAGGAGCAGCCCAGCTATCAGGGCCAGCTAAAGGAGTGGCTTTTCAATTATCTGAAAACTTGGGATCCATACCTAGAGTAAAAGGCAAGGCGGAAATTGATGCCTTAAGCCGCGAAGAACGTAAAGCTTTGCGTCGTGTTGGGGTTCGGATTGGTCGCGAATCTGTTTATGTCGTCGATCTTTTGAAACCTGAAGCCGTTGCCACTCGGGCGTTATTATGGGCTTTGTTTATGGGCCGGATGGGTATCGGCGCACTTGTTCTTCCGATTCCTATGCCGGGCCGTGTTTCCGTTGTTCCTGACAATGCATTTCCAGGCGCTTTTTATGAAGCAATTGGGTATCGGGTGATGGGAAAATTAGCTATCCGAATTGATATGATCGAGCGGATAGCAGAATCTGCGTGGATGCTTAACCGCAAAGGTCCCTTTGTAATGTCCCCTGAATTGTTTGCACTGGGGGGATGTGGCCCGGATGAAATGGCTGGTGTTCTTAAGTTGCTGGGATATCGCCAATCGAAAAAAGAAGGGGTTACATACTTTAAATTTTGCCCATTCCGATTCAAAACAGCACCTGGCAACTCCAAATCATCAAAAACGGTAAAAAAACACGCACCTATAAAGCGCTGCGCTCACTATAATGCGGATTCACCGTTTGCTGTGCTTCGAACGATGAAGATCGCCCAATGACGGCACCCCTTATCAGAATCGATAAATGGCTTTGGTTTTCCCGGTTATTCAAAAGCCGGACTTTAGCTTCAAAAGCATGTCAATCGGGGCGAATCCGGGTCAATGATACCGTTATTAGCAAGTCTAAGTTTTCGGTTACAGAAGGAGATGTGCTTACGTTTCCAAAAGGTCTTCATATTCGTGTTATAAAAATATTAAAATTGGGCGAACGCCGGGGCCCTGCTGCGGAAGCGGTTATGCTTTATGAAGATTTAGAGCCGCCTGAAAATAAAAAAATACGCTTAGAAACAGAAAAAGCAGATATTCGAACCGCTCCTGTTGCTGAGCGAGAACGCGGATCAGGGCGACCAACAAAAACGGAACGCCGTGCTATGGATAAATTGCGCAGTGAACCTAAATATCAGGACATTGATGAATGACATTAATTTCAGATCAAGAGGAATCTGCAGTTGATGGAACTTTGGCTAAAGGCGCAGCCGATGGAATTTAATCGTTGACCATCGCTATGCTGGGCGCTGGCAGACATATGGTTCCCTTTAGACGTCAATATAGTGGCGGTATTTTGCCCCAGAATCTTTCATTGGTAAGGCATACGGTGAGCTTTGCTTTTGAATGGGATCATCGGTACTATGGGCATCAGCCGGAGGTGCATCTGGAAAATGAAGGTGCTGTGGTCGCTGGGATTGAAAATACGGGGCTTATTTCTGATACGATTTAATTCATTTTCAGTGAAATGAAACAAGGCATCAATATTTTAAAAAGAATTAACGCTCAAGCAGCAAATATAAAAATTGATTGGGCTGAATAAGCTTTTTCTTAAGAGCCTATTTAAATAATCAGCCTGCGTTTCGAAGTTAGCCTTAAGAGGTATCAGCATCTAAATCAATGGGAACGCCGGGACTTCGTTTGGCCGATCTAAAAGAAAGAGCGGATTTAACGTGGTTCACGTTTTTTGCTGGAGTCAATTTGGTGGTGAGGAACTCTTCATAGGATTTCCAGTCTTTTGCGACAATTTTTAGTAAAAAGTCAGTTTCACCGGCCAGCATATGACATTCACGTACTTCGGCTAATTGGATAACCTCTGCTTCAAATGCTTCCAAATCAGATTCGGCTTGGGAATTTAGGCCAACTTGGGCAAAGACGGTGATGTGATATCCCATTAATTTAGGATCTATATCAGCATGATAACCCCGAATGTAGCCTGATTCTTCTAATGCCCGGACGCGGCGTAAGCACGGTGGAGCTGAAATCCCAGCCCGGCTAGATAGCTCGACATTGGTAATTCGACCCTGATCCTGTAAGTCATTAAGGATATGTCGGTCTATCCTATCTAGTTTGACCCGTTGCATAGAATGTCCTTGTGTACGTGTGAGATGAAGTCACGAAATAATATTACAATTCTTGGCGAATGAAAGAACGGAATCTATTTTACAGTTTCTCTTAATTGGGTGTGAGCTTAGCTTGCGACAATTGTTCCATGGACCTATGTTAAGTCATACTTAGCGTTGAGGTCTTTATCGGATTACCAACCTTTTATTTATTTTTGTATTTCAAGGAATTCTAACGCGATGTCGGAAAGTCACTACACAAAAGTTCTTATTATTGGATCAGGTGCGGCTGGCTATACAGCAGCAATTTATGCGGCGCGGGCCAATATGGAGCCAATACTGGTTCGCGGCATTCAACCCGGCGGGCAGCTGACAATTACGACTGAGGTCGAAAATTATCCCGGCTTTGCAGACCCTGTGCAGGGCCCATGGCTGATGGAACAAATGTATGAGCAGGCAAAAAATGTCGGCACACAGATGTTTGAAGACATCATTGTCAGCGTTGATATGAGCAAACGCCCGTTTCTAGCCATTGGCGACAGTGGCGTTGAATACACAGGCGACACGCTGGTCATCGCTACCGGCGCATCGGCGCGTTGGTTGGGTCTTGAGGGCGAACAAAAATATATGGGCTTTGGCGTTTCAGCTTGTGCTACATGTGATGGGTTCTTTTATCGTGAGAAGCCAATTGTTGTCGTTGGCGGCGGAAATACCGCTGTTGAAGAGGCTTTGTTTTTGACCAACTTTGCATCAAAGGTAACCGTTGTTCATCGGCGTCATGAATTTAGGGCTGAAAAAATCATGCAGGAACGGTTATTCAAAAATCCAAAAATTGAAGTGCTGTGGGATTCTGTACTTGAAGACGTTATTGGTGATCAAAACCCCTTGGGCGTTACCGGCGCCCGGATTCGCAATCTTGAAACTGACGCCATTACAGATTTAGTCGTTGATGGTATTTTTATAGCTATTGGCCATGATCCAAACACTAGCCTGTTTAAAGGTCAGGTTGAGCAGGATGATGAGGGTTATATCATAACCAAACCGGGAACGACGCGAACCAATGTTCCAGGTGTCTTTGCAGCCGGGGACGTTCAAGATAAGATTTATAGGCAAGCAGTAACCGCAGCTGGAACCGGGTGCATGAGCGCCTTGGAAGCAGAAAGTTTTATTGCTCACATGGAAGCCCAGCAAGAAGCCGCAGAATAGGCGGGCGGATGGCGATAGTGTAGATAGGAGAAATGCCGTATGGATTGGGACAAACTCCGTATATTTCACGCGGTTGCAGAGGCTGGTAGTTTTACCCATGCGGGTGAGCGATTAAACCTCAGCCAATCAGCAGTCAGCCGCCAAGTTAGCGCTTTAGAGGCCAGTTTAAAGGTGTCTTTGTTCCATCGTCATGCGCGGGGCCTTAAACCCACAGAGCAGGGTGAATTGCTGTACCGCACAGCGCATGACGTATTTGCTAAGTTGGCAATGGCGGAAGCCAAAATAACCGATAGCAAAGAACGCCCAACGGGGCCTCTGAAAATAACGTCAACGGTTGCATTCGGCTCGGTTTGGTTGACGTCAAGAATTAAGAAGTTTGTTAATTTATATCCGGAAATTGATGTTTCTGTGGTTTTAGCTGATACGGAATTAGATTTGTCCATGCGTGAAGCCGACGCTGCTATTCGCATGGAGCCTCCTCGTCAGCCTGATTTGATTCAAA
>CALJEW010000116.1 GCA_938074585.1 uncultured Rhodospirillales bacterium
CTATCGTGAAAATGCTTGAAAAGGCGTTTCTCAAAAAAACTGAAGAATCCAAATTATTAAAAATTAAAGACCTAGTTCGTAAATGTGTGAAGAATAAATATAAAGGTTGTTGAAACAGCGGTTTGCCTGTTTTGCAGAAGTTCCAATCTATCTCATTTGAGCTTTTATTTAATTCCTTGAAAATTGTTACCACGATATTTTACTTGTCGGTTTATCCACATAGCCGAGCAGCCTCAAGCCCGGCAGCATCCTGATCGAGCCATGCAAGTCCATCCATTCCTGCGACAACGTCCCGATATATCTCTTCGGCATTACCGCAAGCATGATCGCAAACTGCACTCTTGCCAAAGAGCCTGACAATATCCTCTTGGTAGGGAATGAACCGTCTGATTACCTTTTTTTAATTCATGCCTTATCGAAACCTTTTTGGTTGGGGTCTTTGAAGAACCCAGCGGTATCCTTGAAAATATTCGGTTTGCGATAGATCGCCAACAAAATCGCTCCTTCGTCAGAGTGTGTTTCGTGAAACGATCCGGGCTCCCGCCAGACATATTCTCCAGCTCTGCATATCCCATCGTGGTCGTAAAAGGAGCCTTCGAGGACGAACGATTGTTCGATTTCCGGATGCTTATGAAAGGGCAATGTCGCACCTGGTTGCCACTTCAGAAGACAGGTCAGCTCACCAGCTTCCTTATTTTCGTATAGAACTTTAGTTTCAATTCCCTCAAATTGACTTGGCTTCCAATCCATATCGGCGGGAACGACATAGGTTGATCCACCAATCGTCGGCTCGATTTTAGGACGCTTTTTTTCTACTTTCGCCAGGCTCTGGGACATGAGTACCCCCTATATGAAAATTGGAAAACATTTATTTTATATAATGAAACCTATCGAAATCCCTTTCTGAGAGTCAAGGGGTATTAAACAAAATCATTCTGAATCAACAGCTGATAATTTTCATTCTATCCTGCCATTCTAAGCCGTTGCTCCAAGTTAGCATGTTTTCAGCATTAGGTTCTTTTCCATCAATGTATAACATTGTTCGCCATGCTAGGCTCAACATACAAGACGTTACTGGTGGCCCTTCCCAATGTTGGCAATCTAAAATTGGTTGAAGTGTTGGCATTCCCGTTCCAAGCATTACGATTCCATCTATTTCTTTATTTTGGAGAGAGTGTAAGGCTTCAATGCTTCTGCCGGCGCTTAGGCTATAAATTGGATGAAAATCACTTGTATCATTATAAGCACTAGCAACTTCTGTGACTTCGAAACCGGCATTTTGCCAATAAGTGATACTAATTTCTGTTAAAGAAGCTGGGTATGGTGAAACTAACCCAATTTTTTTTGCCCTTAGCGCGTTAAATGAATCTGTTACTGCGCGTGCGGCAGTAACTAGGTTATAACCTTTATTTTTTTTTATACGTTCGCATATTTGTGTCTCTTTTTTTTGACCAATAAGATAGGACGCACCTGTGCAACCAAAAGCAACTGCTTGTAAAGGTGCATTTGAAAACTGCTCAAGGGTTTTTTATCTGGTTAGTATAGTCAACTAGTCGTCCTTCCATTTGTTTTTTATTACTAGTTAAACGAGCATTAAGCATCGTTACACTAGTAGGCATAAAACTCTAAATTCTGGCTCCACAGTGGTGTTAGCTTGAGGTGTTAGAACGCCAACAAGACCACGTTTCGCATATTCTAGTTCTGCTATTTTTTGACTCATTGAGTTTTAGTTTTTCTTTAATTCAGATATTAAAAGACATAATGGCCGAAATAGTGCTGTCAGAAAATTGTCATCATTTGCATTAGTTCTACTATTTCCTACACTCAAATTCCATTCGCATTAAACAACCTCATTTAAAGACTTTATACTCACTTTCTTAGATGACATCTAGAAAATACAAATGGCCCGTGCAAACTCAATTGGATGAGGTGGGGTCAAGTGCTAGAAGAGTGAATAAGGCCCTTAGTGACTCTTATACGCGATGTTACGTTTCAGACACATGCGAAGTTTACAAAAATTCGTCTCAATCCTCTCTTCAATTTTCAACCCTTTCAACAAGGACCGGCATCTAAATTCGAGAGATATATTTAAAGTTCAACGCGAAGCTGCTGTAGTCGAGTGGCAGCAAATTTGTGCTGCATAGAAACATTGTATTATTGCCACACTGAATCGAGTCGCATTCGTCTGACAGAACCACCAATCTTATTTGCCATTTACTTCCTGGGCCTTATCAGAAGGCCTTCCTTGACTGACACATCTATAAAGCCAGAAGCCAAGTAAGGGATAATTCAAAACAATCATCGTAATTATTAGTTTAACAATGCTAAATCTAAAAATTGAATTAATATTTATCCCAATAAATATGGCGATCATAAACCAAATAACACTGACAGAAATCAGTATGCGTCCTGATCGTGATTTTAGATCAACTAACTTCATTACTTCCTCATTTCTTAGTCCTCATAGCTCGATCGCCGAACCTAATAGCACCGTTGTGATGCAATGTAGATAACAAAATGGATGATTATTTCTTATTGGGCAAGACCTTCATTAGTCGATAATATTTACCAAATGATCACTACGAGAAGAATGGCCAGTACCGGCCTGATCAAACGTAAGTTCGCGGCTACCCAAAGATAAGTAACTTCCACATCTTGGAACAGTCCAAAGGCAGCGACCTTCGCCCTACCCGCCTGTTCCTCTTCAACGTTAACTTTTTGATTATTAAGCTCTCAAGACCTAAGCTCGGATTGAAGGCGGGTCATTTCGATCACACTTATATATTCCTTGTCCGTCTTCTTTTTTTCCAGGTAGTCATCCACGCCTATCCGCAGAAAGACCTAGCTGAGGTGCAGGTCAATTCGATTTGTTGGACAGCACAAGCCTCGAAACCCTAAATCTATCGTGAATTCGGAAATGAAGATGGACTCACACGCGCTGCTCTTGAAAGTTATGCCGAGCAACCATTGTCAGATGTCTTCAAGATTTTAAAGTCAGGGCAGGGCAGGACATGAATGACTTGGTAGATGCCCTTATTGATTTCGCCACTGCAGACGCGCGCTTGGAAACAAGTTACTTTTTCCATAAGATGTGCGCCGGCAGGCACAGGCTTGGACCACAAACAAGCCAGTTAGTGGAAGAGATGGATCGCCCCGCTCAAACTGCCTATCAGACATTCCTGCAAGATTTCTGTGGCGCAGGCGACTGGTATGGCGCCGTTTCGACTGATGTAGCAGTGAAATATCTAGGGGAACAAATAGCCCTTGCCTTAGCGCAAATACGTCGCTTAATATTATCAACTAGATGAGCCAGATCCTCTCTTAGGTCAGGCAGCTGCGTGTTCCAATTTATATGACGACGGACAGTGGTTGGAGCAGGCGCTGCGGGTTGTGTGTTAACAAATCGCTTAAGTGAAGATCACTTAACTAGTGTTGTGTACATGAAGCGGGTGGGAATGATAGACATCCACTTATTTCCACCCCTGCGGGGTTCGTGAAGACATTATACGGCGACCATTTTGTTTGGCCGTTTGAGACCGAACCAACCCAGGCACTCCACGGGCGCCGAATAGCAATACCTCAGGGGAAAGTGGTTGTAGGCTCAAGTTCTATTTATGGATTAGTATAAAACCGTGGTCAGGCGGCTGACTTTGACACATGGGCGCAGATGGGCAATCTGGGCTGGGGCTATGGTGATCTGTTGCCATATTTCAAACGCTCCCAACAGCGCATTGGCATTGGGGACAATCGATACCACGGGCGCACTGGAGAATTACCTATTACAGACATCGACTGGATCAACCCGCTTGCTGAAGCATTTCTTGATGCAGCCGAGGGAATGGGTATTCCATATACGACAGACTACAACGCAGGCTATCTGTTCGGTGCCGGATACTTTCAACGT
>CALJEW010000117.1 GCA_938074585.1 uncultured Rhodospirillales bacterium
ACTGACCAAAGCCTTGGCTGAATTTATGTTCGACGATGAACAAGCTATGGTCCGGATTGATATGTCGGAATATATGGAAAAACATGCCGTCGCCCGATTGATTGGCGCGCCGCCTGGCTATGTAGGCTACGATGAAGGAGGGGTTTTAACCGAAGCTATTCGGCGCAGACCGTATCAAGTTATTTTGTTTGATGAGGTTGAAAAAGCTCACCCCGATGTCTTTAACGTGCTTTTACAGGTTCTGGATGATGGGCGTTTGACTGACGGTCAGGGGCGGACGGTCGATTTTAGAAATACTCTGATCATTCTAACGTCGAACTTAGGCGGTGAGATCCTTGCTAATCAAACCGAAGGACACGATTCGAGCGAAGTCCATGGTGAGGTTATGGATTTAGTTCGCCAAGCTTTCCGGCCTGAATTTGTCAACCGATTAGATGAGATTGTTTTATTCCATCGTTTGTTCCGTGAGCATATGGATAGCATTGTTGATATTCAATTAGACCAGCTGCGTTCCCTTTTAGCCGGTCGTGGGCTATCTATTGACCTTGATGTTGCTGCTCGTGCTCGTTTGGCCGACGAGGGCTATGACCCCGTTTACGGGGCACGTCCTTTGAAGAGGGTTATTCAATTACGCTTACAAAACCCACTTGCTGGATTGATTTTGGAAAGCCGAGTTGATGAGGGAGACACCATTCAAGTTTCTGCCAATGAAGATGGCTTGACAATTAATGGCGAGCTGTTGGTAGCGGCTTAAAGCAAAACCAGAGCTAATGGCGGCATTCGTGAACGTGGCTTTGCGGTAATATCAAAGAGGCATGTCGTTATTTCAGAAAAGCCTGAAAGCGGGCTAATACGGCCTGAGGCTGATCGGCATGAACCCAGTGTCCAGCGTCGTCAATAAAGTCGACGTCGGCAGCAGGGAACAATCGCTTAATCTCGCTTTGATAAGGGGCCGCTATATAATCGGATTGGCGGCCGCCTAAAAACAGGGTCTTCGCTGTGTAAGCATTTTGATCGCTGATTTCTGGGAACCCCAAAATGTTGGGCATGTTAACCCTAAAAGCATCGAGATTAACCCGCCATCTATAGCCACCCTGCTCAGTGGGGACTAAATTTTGCATCAAAAACGCTTGAGTTGCAGGGTTATCAACGACGCTTGCAATAATCGGTTCCACATCGCCCCGCTTCGAGACTTGCGAAAGATTAATATCTTTCATGGTATTTACGTAATCAGAATAATCGTGATCGTAAGTCACAGGCGCGATATCAAGGATCAATAATCTTTCGACTAATTCAGGACGTGTTAATGCAAGAACCATTGATGCTTTCCCACCCATGGAATGGCCAATAACCGGGCAAGGCCCAAGCTTATGCTGTTCAATAAAATGAGTAATATCAGCGGCCATGTCAGGGTAGGTCATTTCGAGTGAATGACGCGATTCGCCATGGTTTCGCATATCTAATGTAAAGACCTGATGTGTATTTGCGAGGCTTTTAGCGATGCCAGCCCAGTTTCGTCTACAGCCAAAAAGTCCATGTAAAATAAGGACCGGCGTACCTGTTCCCAGTTTTGTATAAGCTAAATTAATATTCATAAGTGAGTGCTCGAATTATCAGTCTGCAGAAGCAACTTTTTGTGGGCCTATATGCAGGGCTGCATAAGCATCATCAATTTGATCTTTGGTTGTCAGGAACGTTACCAACTGCTTGCCCTTAAGTTTGTTGCCAGATGGCATTTTAATGCGAAGCGGATTGACTTGGCGGTTGTCCTTGCGAATTTCATAATGCAAATGGGGGCCCGTTGAGCGCCCTGTTGTCCCCACATAACCGATCACTTGGCCTTGTCTAACTCGGCTGCCTTTGCGAACTCCCCGGCGAAACCCTTTCATATGGGCATAGGCGGTCGTGTAAGCGCCATTGTGACGGATGCTGATGAAGTTGCCATATCCGCCCTTTCGCGCAGCATAAGTAACGGTGCCGTTCCCTGCCGCATAGATAGGTGTGCCGCGTGGTGCTGCGAAATCAACCCCTTTGTGCATCTTGGTGTATCCCAAAATAGGGTGTTTGCGGCGGCCAAACCCAGAGGAAAGACGAGCTCCGTCAATTGGAGTTCTCATTAAAGCTTTTTCAGCGCTATGGCCTTTCTCATTATAATAATTGTTATGACCGTCTTTATTTTTGAAACGGTAAATACGCATGGGGTTACCGCTTAATGTTAATGTTGCATATTTAATAACGTCGCTTTTAACAACTTTTCCATTATCGTCAGATACTCGGTTGTACATGACCTGAAACGAATCGCCTTTGCGAATATCGCGTTGGAAATCTACATCCCAAGAATAAACCCGGATTAATTCAGCTAAGGCGGAATCTGTTAAACCAGCGCGCGTGCCAGCAAGATAAAGGCTTGATGTAATAATGCCCTCTGCTTTGACCGGTTGAGTTGTTAAAACGCGCTCAAGTTTCCAAGCTTTGAAATTGCCATCTATCGCACGTGTCACTTTTAATTCAGTTGTAGGGTTTGGGGTTAAGCTAAATCCATAAAAACTCCCAGGAGCAAAACTTTTTGATGTTAAGGAAACAGCATTAGTCTGATATGCAACTTTGACAATTTGACCTTGTTTGAAACGGCGGGGGTCAAAATGGGACTTAACAGCAACAATTGCTTTAGCTGCATCCTGTCTTGACGCGCCTGCGCGGTTGAGAAGAGCGGCTAATGTGTCACCTCTTCGTGCTTTAACAGATTGATGCACTGCAACATTAACGAAGTTGTTCTTAGATAAGGCGTCTGAAGGTGTGTCTGGAGATACAGTTTCAATACCCCGAAAGGCAGCAATAGGGTTTCCTATAGAAAGAGGAGCCAAAGACACCGTTCGCGATGATCCAATAAGGCTGTCCATGTTGTAGCCACTGGAACCGGTTGTGCTCAGTATAAATACAGATGCAATAGTAATGCTCGAACCAAAGCCGAGTGCAGCATAAAGACCTTTTAAAAGTTGTTTGGTTCGAGGTGTGCGTTTCATGTAATCGATTACTGCTTTCGTATTTTATGTTCTATATAGCGATACGTTTAAAGGCTGTTATTGTTAAAAATAGCGGTAATCTATACAAGATATTACTTTTTGGGTCGTTTCTGTCAAGTTCATGCAGATTGATTCTATCAAAGAATCAAATTATAAGGCTTATATAATTAAGGAAGTATTGCGCCGATGGATAGCTTGTGTGTGTTTT
>CALJEW010000118.1 GCA_938074585.1 uncultured Rhodospirillales bacterium
TCTGGGTGCAAAAGGCTTTTAGTTCCTTATCCATTTCCATTAACACATCTGAATTGGGATGCCTGAAATCGATTGTTAAAAAGACATGGCCGGGTATCACATTTCGTGAATTGGGGCTAGAAATGATTTGACCAACCGTTGCACAGGCAAATGGTGGGTGGGCATGTCCTATCCTATTTACTTTTTGAATGATTTTGGAAGCTGTAACCAAGGCATCTTTACGGATCGGCATTGGGGTAGGTCCGGCATGCGATTCTTGCCCAGTTATATTTAATTCATACCAACGTTGGCCTTGTGCGTCGGTAACAACGCCAATGGTTTTTTCTTCAGCTTCTAGAATAGGGCCTTGTTCAATATGCAGCTCGAAATAAGCTCCAATGTCACGACCGCCAACGGGGGCTGAGCCTGCGAACCCAGTCCGTTCCAACTCACCACCAAACGATTTTCCATCGCCATCTTCTTTAGCCATGACTTCAGCTTGATCGAAGATACCTGCAAAAACACCACTACCCATCATTGCGGGTGAATAGCGGGAGCCTTCTTCGTTGGTCCAGTTAACTACTTCTATTGGGGCATTGGTTTCTAATGCGTTATCGTTCAGAGTACGCATCACCTCAAGCCCTGCCATAACACCTAAAACGCCATCGAACCGTCCGCCGGTGGGTTGCGTATCTAAGTGGCTGCCAAACACAATGGGGGGCAAACTGTCATCGCGGCCTAATCTCCGCGCAAATATATTGCCTACACCATCAACGCTGACGGTGCAACCTGCATCTTCACACCATTTGATAAATAAGTTTCGGCATTCTGCATCCAAATCGGTCAGCGCCAAGCGGCAGTTTCCGCCTTTTTTCGTGGCCCCAATTTTAGCCATTTTCATTAGCGATAACCAAAGGCGGTCACTGTCGATTTGGATGTTTTTCATGCGCGATATTCCTTATGTATCCATGTGCTTTTGAACAACTGCAATAAACCTGTCCACGTGGTTTTCTGGGGTATCGAACGCGGTTACAAGACGCACGACGCCTTCTTCCCATCGGTCACTATAAAATTCAATTCCTTGGGAGTTCAAGTCTTCAGTTAATTCAGCCGGAAACTTAGGGAATAAAATATTGGCATCAATGCCAGTGGGCACCTCGATCCCTTCAATTTTGGATAACCCATCATGTAATCGCTTTGCCATTTGATTGGCATGCCTGGCATTTTTTAACCATAGATCGTCTTCCAAATAAGTTTCCATTTGGCTGGCAAGTAAACGCATTTTAGAGAACAAATGCCCTGCTCGTTTACGTCGGAACTCAAATTCTTTGGACATACTTTTATCGAATAATACAACTGCTTCACAAGCTATAGCACCGTTTTTACTGGCTCCAAAAGACAACACGTCAACGCCCGCCTTCCATGTCATTTCAGCAGGTGAACAATCTAGCGATACCAACGCATTTGCAAATCGTGCGCCGTCCATATGTAGTTTTAAGTGATTTGCTTTGCAAATCTGACTGATGGCTTCTAGCTCCGTAATTGAATAAATGGACCCGGTTTCAGTTTCTTGGGTAACACTGACGGCTTGAGGTTGAGACATATGAACATCCCCCACGCCACGCTGGGCATAGTGAGAAACAATCTCAGTGTACATTTTGCCATTTTTACCCTCAATCGGGATGAGCTTGCCACCACCTGAAAAAAATTCAGGGGCGCCGCATTCGTCTTCATACACATGGCTTTCCCAATGGCATAAGGTGGCTCCATAACTGTTCATAAGCACCGATAAAGATAGGGCGTTGGCTGCTGTTCCGGTTGCTACCAAATAGACATCTGCGTCGGTCTCAAAAACATCACAAATTTGGTCCCGTACGCGCGCTGTATAGGCGTCGGCACCATATGACATGCACTGACCTTCATTGGCCCGAACCATCGCGTCCATTATTTCAGGTGAAGCTCCAGATGTGTTGTCGCTGGCGAAATTCAAAATCGTCTCCTAAGTTTTTTGACGTATAGGGTAGGGGTGCCAATCGGCAGTATGCAATGGGATTTGTCTGAATTGTGATCCGTCCGCATTGACGCAATGGGCTGTTGTCAAAGTCGCTTGCCCATCAACAACGGAAGTGATTAACCAAACCAAATTTGGCTCGTATGCCATGTCTAGATCTGTTATTGAGGGTTGGGCCGGGTGGTTGGGGTGGGAATGGTAGTGGCCAATGATCCGGTGTCTAGTGCCATTATCAGCAGCGCATTCATCCAATTCCCGAATCACATTAAATCTGACTTGCGGGTCTACCTCGAACCGGTCATGGCCTGATCCTTGTGCAAGATTGTCACTGATCACTACCCGGGTTACAACAAGCGCTCCGGCCCCATTATCGCGACCAACAAGCAATCCACAGCACTCTTTTGGATACGCCGCTTCTGCCTCGTCAACAATTGCTTTTAAAAAAGTCTGTGGGATTGAGATCATAACTTGGGGTGTATGCGCCCTAAAATAACGCCCTTTTTTATATCAACTAAAATAATGGCATTGCATGCGGGTGTTGGTCCGATCATAAAGTACGCGTAACGCCGCATTGGTTGAACTTCTATAATTAGACATCCCTCAGCAAGATCAAGTGATAGGGTCCCAAAAGGCTTCATGGGTGTTTTGTTTTGCCGCTGAGGAATTGGTGCCAATTTTTGTTCTAAAACGTGTGCCGCTTGTTCAGAAAAGGGCTTCCAGCCGGGCTCAGAGGTTTTTTTATAAAATCCATACCCTAGTAAAAAGGTGCCAAGGACAATTAATATGCCTAAAACGATGACAAGTGACTTAAGCCAAAGCATATTATCAATCCTATCTATATCCATACGTTCTTAAAATTCAGCCGGAGAATGACCCCCGTGACCGATGAAAACACATATACCTGTAAAGTATCAGAAGACAAGGGTGGGATGCGATTAGATCGGTTTTTGACCGATGAATTGCCTGAAATGTCTCGAAACCGGGTGCAGGCGCTGATTGATGAAGGACAAATTACTGGAACAACAAAGAAAAAGATAGGGGCTTCATTGAAGATTGCCATTGGCGAAGTGTACACAATTGAAATCCCTCCCGTTGTATCCGCAGAACCTGAACCTCAAGACATCCCACTGGATGTTTTATTCGAAGACGAACATTTGTTGGTTATCAACAAACCCATAAGATTGGTGGTCCATCCGGCGGCTGGTAATTGGGATGGAACGCTTGTAAATGCTTTACTATTTCACTGTGGCGATAGCTTGTCGGGCATCGGCGGCGTTGCCCGACCGGGGATCGTGCATCGCTTAGATAAAGATACCAGCGGCGTCATGGTTGTTGCAAAAACTGATCAAGCACATCGCCATTTGGCTGAACAATTCGAACTTCATACGATCGAGCGGGCTTATAAAGCGGTCGTTTGGGGCATACCAAGCCCACGTGAAGAACGCATCGTTGGGCACATAGGCCGTAGCCCAATGAATCGGAAAAAAATGGCTGTTCTTGATTTTGGCGGTAAATTTGCTGCAACCAATTATAAAGTTGATCATGTCATCGGTCGTGCCGCTAGTTTGGTTGAATGCAGGTTAGAAACTGGCCGTACCCATCAGATTAGAGTGCACATGGCAGCAATTGGTAACGGCGTGGTTGGCGATCCGGCTTATGGCGGTGGTGGGCATAATAAAATGAAGCTCGCTAGTCGTGAAGTTCGCAAACGTATTGAAGAGTTTTCGCACCAAGCTCTTCACGCATATTTGATCGGTTTCATTCACCCTAAAACAGGAGAGATGATGCGGTTTGAAGCTCCATTAACAAGCAATATCAATCGCTTAATAGAGGAATTAGCGAAAGTATAATTAATATATACTTGACTGATTAACTCGGTTATTGTTTTTTTGTGTTATAAGTATCGACTTTCTCTTCCTTGATGGGACTGCGCTGCTTGGAAAAGGATAATCGTAATGGGTTCATTAGATCGTGACTTTCAGGCCTCACCTGAACAGAATTTATCTAGGTATCTCCAAGATATCCGTAAATATCCAATGTTAGAAGCTTCTGAGGAAACTGCTTTGGCACGTCGATGGCGCAAAAATGAAGACCCGGAAGCTGCCAGACAAATTGTCAGTTCGCATTTACGCTTGGTTGCTAAAATCGCCATGGGGTTTAGGGGGTATGGGTTACCTGTGGGTGATTTAATATCAGAAGGTAATGTTGGTATGATGCAAGCTATTCGCAGGTTTGATCCTGATCGCGGATTTCGCTTTTCAACCTATGCTATGTGGTGGATTAGGGCCTCTATTCAAGAATATGTTTTGCATTCATGGTCCCTAGTAAAAATGGGAACGACTGCTGCTCAGAAAAAGTTATTTTTCAACTTACGTAAATTAAAAAGCCAGATTGATGCCATGGAAGAAGGAGATTTGTTGCCAGAAAATGTGACAATTGTTGCAAATCGTTTGAAGGTATCCGAAACTGAAGTTATTGCGATGAACCGTCGCTTATCTATCCCTGATCAATCGTTGAATGCGCCAATGCACGATGAAGGTGACGGTGAATGGATAGATCTTTTGGTCGAGAACGGTGATAATCAAGAGGCAGCTTTAGGGAAGGCGGAAGAGTTTTCAAGTCGCCACTCTTTATTACGTGGTGCTATGGAGCATCTGTCCGAACGTGAACAACATATCATTACTGAGCGTCGCTTAAATGACCAGCCAACGACTTTGCAGCATTTGAGTTCTCAATATGGAATTTCGCGCGAACGGATTCGACAGATTGAAGTGCGGGCTTTTGAAAAGCTTCAGAAATCTGTCAAAAATGCAGCAATAAATTACCATTTATCAATATAAAACTTTAGTCTAGTTATTCTGGAACTGCTGGTGTTCCCTCATTCGCTTCCGTTGGGTCTTCAACGTCTGTGTGCATTCCTTTATTTGAACCATTCTCCTCTATTACGCTACCTCCCCATTCATGTACAATACGCTGTTGTATGGTTTTTAAGGACTTAACACGCGTTTCGGTAATTACGGTTAAAAAGGCCGTGATCACTGGAGGGATTGAGAGAAATAGCATCCAACCAAATCCAGCAGCAGCAAAGATGATCGCGATCGTGAAAACATCGCCCATAATCTCCATTGCAGCTGACAATGAATGATCAGCTGTCAATTTGAGTAGAAACGGCAGTGTCCCGCAAAAATTTAACCCACTCACACAATATACAGCATATTTGTGATCTGTTCGGTCAATAAAAAAAGCGACAAGAGACGGCAGCATACCCAAAGCAAATATCAATAACGATGAAGGCGAGAACAGAACCCATATTGTGATCAATCCGGCACCCCACATCCAAGTTATCAAACTTGGTGCTTTCTTTCCATTTAGGGTGAAAGGTGAAACCATTCGCTTATTGACCTTCGATCTTTGGGTTTACCATGGTTGAACAATCATCAAACCGATAACAACAGATAAGGTTATAATAATAGAGAATACTGCGGCCGTTTGCTGACCAGCTCTTTCAGCTTTCGTAATGCGGGCATCTCCGGCCCCTTCAATATCTTGTATTTCTTCTTCTGCGGCTAGCCATTCATTTTTTGCTTCCTCATAGCCAGAAATATCTTCATTGCGGCGCTTAGCATTATCAACCAAATCAAATAACTCGGGCAAACTTCCTTTGCGAACAAGTCGTGGAATTTCTTTCTCCAGATCGCCTCTGGTTATCCGATTATGGTAGCTATTTATCGCAGGACCTAACAATCCACCAATCCAACTTGATAATCCAAGTAATGGTTGTTCGCGCAATTTCCATTGTAAAAAAGCAAGTAGGCTTAAAAGGCCTATGATTGATGTGTTCTGGGTTTTCGATCCTAATGATTTAAGATGGGGATGAATATCTTCTTTGAAGCGAGCTGCAATAAATGCAGCTATATGACGGTCAACGGGGCGTTGGCTTGTGTCTGCCGTACTGGCTGATCGCTCCATTGCTGGTAATAGATGGTCGATCAAAAGAACGTAATCGTAAAGGACCAAGGGGCTGTGACAAGGAAGGCTGGTATTGATTTCATATAAAACACGCTCAAGACCATACCCCAGATCTTTAATAGCTAAAAATCCCTTCAAGGCCGATAAATTTTTCTGTAAATCGGATGTTCCTGGAAAGGGGGGGTGGTGATTGGCCAACCACGTTTGTCCAATATCGTAGGACAGTATTTCTGACGCAAATGGTTTATTATTATTATGAAGAACCTCGGTTGCTAATAAGGGGCCATAGCCGTCGGGCATGAACGCAATGTTCTTATAACGGATTGGGCCTAAAGGATCTAAGATCATACACAGAATAAATGAAATATAACTTTCAGATCCTCGGTATCCTTGAGAATGGAACTTAGCATTTTGATAAACGCCTTTAACCGCTTCAGACATCGCCTTATTACCTAAGGAGCGCAAGAGCCATGTATCAAAGGCTTCTTCTCGGCCTGCAGCGACAGAATCTGGTATTTTTTGAGCAAAATGATAGGCCAATGATCGCGGGCTAATATATTCTTTACCTTGAAATAGGTAGGGGTTTTCGGCCTTTTCAAAGGCATAGGGGCGCTTCTTAGATGAACTTGTCCGTTGCCCATCAAGCCAGTTCGTAATTTCATTAAAATCCCAACGTGCAGCAGGGTCATCGTTCAGCATTCCCTGAATTGGTTTAAGCAAAGGTAAAGGGATAGGCGAATTGCCGAAAATAACGGTGTATGAACTTTGTTCTAATCGGGCTCTAATTAAATCGTCGTCCTTCAATTTTGCTACAGGGTTTTGACCTAAGACCAAAATTCCAATCGTCACGCCGAGAGCATAAATATCATCGCGTGACGTGCCCACTCCGCGCCCCGCTGGATGAGACATCGCGCGCTCGATGGGCTCAAAGATACAGGGCTGATCATAACCGGGCGGCGACGTTAGATTCTCGCCAATGACTATTTCAGTCATTTCTTCGTCGTTAAAAAAAATATTCTCGGGCCGAATTGCACGGTGAGGAGCATCCTGATCAGCCAATTTCTGAAGTATAGTTGTTAAGGGAGTGGCCAGTTTCTGTGGCACATCATATTCTGTGATCTTGGCTTCTTTGCGTGTTAGTCGATGTATGACGCGCCCGCCCAAGGGCTGAGTGAAAATAATAGCCATTGTGCTTTGCCCAAGCGGAGGCCAAAAGACCACATCCCAGTCAATGATGTCTAATCGTCCCGACGGGTCTAAGGTTTTTTGTTTGCGTATGCTATCAATGCGTGTCGGTATTTCTGGGGAACAAATCAACACGAAAAGTTTTCGGCCTAAATCGCGACGGTCTTCGGCTTGGTAGGCTCTAGCAGATGGAGAATCAAGATGTGGCAAAGGTATTGCCGTATCAAGCACAAAGCGGTCCCTGAGTACTACAGGTCCGTTACCGTCACCCCGTGGGGTCGGTGTATTTTCAGCCGGAACATCCGCAGGCTTAAAAATCTCCTCCATATCCTTGGGGAGCGCGTCTACGATATCATCCGTTTCCAAAGGCTGTTCTGCCATGGTCACAAACCCTCAATCCCTAATACTGGCCAAAACGTTCTTGTCAGACCAACATTGGTTTTATCTTTAAGATTCTACACGCAAACTGGAAAAAAACAATGATATATTGTTTTTTTCCAGTTTGGGCGCAGTTCAGATTAGTCGGCGAAAGGATCTTGGACTAAAATTGTATCATCGCGCTCTGGCGATGTGGATAACAAAGCAACCGGTGCTTCGATTAATTCTTCAATTCGGCGGATATATTTAATGCAGGTGGCGGGTAATTCAGCCCATGACCGTGCACCTTCTGTACTTTCCGTCCAGCCTTCCATGATTTCGTAGATCGGCTCGACTTTAGCCTGTTTGGCTGTTGATGCGGGTAAGTGATCGTAGATTTTCCCATCAATCTTATAGCCCGTACAAACGTTTAAATTTCCAACACCGTCCAACACATCTAGCTTGGTTAATGCGATGCCATTAACGCCATTAATTTTAACGGCTTGGCGAACCAAAACTGCATCAAACCAACCACAGCGGCGCGGGCGACCGGTTACTGTGCCAAATTCATGTCCGCGTTCACCCAACAATTGGCCAATTTCATTTTTAAGTTCCGTTGGGAAGGGTCCACCGCCAACCCGTGTGGTATACGCCTTGGTAATGCCAAGAACGAAGTCGATCGAATTTGGCCCTAATCCAGAGCCAACGGCGGCTTGTCCTGCTACCACGTTTGAGGAGGTTACAAAAGGGTATGTGCCATGGTCAATATCAAGCATTGTGCCTTGCGCGCCTTCAAACAAAATCCGGTCGCCACGGCTTCGTGCTATGTCTAGATCTTTCCACACAGCCGCCGCATATGGTAAAACTTTCGGCGCAACTTCATGCAGTTGAGAGCGTAAATTGTCACCAGAAACCTCATCCACCCCCATGCCCCGTAACAATGCGTTGTGGTGAAATAAAAGGCGCTCGATTTTATTATCAAGCTCATCCAAATCAGCCAAATCGCCCAAACGAATGGCGCGGCGAGCAATTTTATCTTCGTACGCAGGGCCAATACCGCGCCCTGTGGTCCCAATTCTTCCTTTTCCAGCGGTCTTTTCGCGGGCTAAGTCCAAATTCCGGTGAAGCGGTAAAATAAGTGTTACTTGTTCTGAAATTTTTAAGTTTTTAGGGCTAACAGCAACCCCTTTTTCGTGGATGCTTTCGATTTCAGATAGCAAAGCCCACGGATCAAGAACAACACCGTTACCAATAACAGACGCTTTGCCGGGGCGTACAATGCCGGATGGTAATAAGCTTAATTTATAGACCACACCGTCAATAACCAGGGTGTGTCCTGCATTGTGTCCACCTTGAAAACGAACAACGACATCGGCACGTTCAGAAAGCCAATCGACAATTTTGCCTTTACCCTCATCGCCCCATTGGGAACCGACAACTACTACATTAGCCATTTCGAATTAACCTTCCTGATCGGAGTTGAGTTTTACGATCTCATCATTTTTTATCACATGAGTGCAGCGTAAACGCCGTGCTTCTAAATATTCATCTATCTGTTTTTCTAGCCCTGCAATAGCTGACCAGCCATAGTTGCGCAATTTGCTTGCAGCATTTGGCGGAGTGCCAAAGGGCAGGTAAATACGGTTTTTTTCTTGGGGGCGGGGCAAGGCGCGTAAAATGGTATCCATAAACAATGTGAACCCCGTTGCGGCTTCACCGTCGGCAGTTCCGTTTTCAGCCAGGTAACGCCCACCACTGCCAATTTCACCGCGTACACCGCGGGCAAAAAAGGTGAAGGTAACGCCGCAATGATATTCGAAGCCGCGATTTTCAACGGGATCAATGGTGATTTGACTATTTGGAGCTGCGGCTTTTATCAAATCAACAACCGTGTTCAATGTTGCTCGCTCGGTCGAGGCTTCAGCGCCAAAATCCATGGTATTCAGCGCTTGCATGGTTTTATCAGCTCGCCCGGCAGCACTTAACAGCTCAACTAAAAGATCAGCGCTGGATTGTCCTATTTGGTCAAATAGACCCGCAACAGACGCCGCGTCTTTGCGATCTAAGGCAATGCGTAATTGAGCTTTGGCATCGCCTGAGATACTTAACTCGCGACAAAGTGCCGGCACCAACGTTGGGATGGCCAAGTCGACAGAAAGTCCTTCTACTCCAAGATCAGTTAAAGACTGAATAGCTAATAAAATGACTTCGGCGTCGGCTTGAGCTTGTCCGGCACCAATGATTTCTGCACCGACTTGGGTGAATTGGCGCTCGGGGCGTAATTGCGTTCCTTTAACCCGTAAAACATCACCAGAATAACAAAGGCGTAAAGGCCGTTCTATTTTTTTTAGTCGCGTTGCTGCAATGCGTGAAATTTGTGGGGTCATGTCCGCGCGCACACCCATCATGCGCTGCGATACAGGGTCCATAATTCGGAACGTTTGCGATGCCATGGCCGTCCCTAAACCATCCAGCAAGCTATCTTCAAATTCAATCAATGGGGGTTTGATACGCTCGTAGCCATTACTGCTAAATGCCGCCATTAACTGGTGAAGCGTCTCTGCTTCAAAGGTTGCGTCAGGTGGTAATACATCAGCCAAACCAGTTGGTAGAAGGGCCATCTTTTGTACTTCGGTCATGGTGACCTTCCTTGAGCTATGTGCATACGACAGATTAAAAAAAACGCATTTACTACGAAATCAGCTGTTCGTAACGAAATTTGTCTGATTCTTCAAGCATCCCTCCGCACTTATACACAAGAATATGAGACACCACCCCATATCATTGTCTTATTTAAGTTTTTTCATCTCCATTTGTTCCCATCAGGTATGATTTTGTGGACATATTCAGGATTTATGTAGTTTCGTTTATTTACTAAGATGAATCGGAAATTGGGCGGTTTAAAACAATACAATCGATGCTTGGTATAAAACTCCGGATATTAACGCTCCCAAAAGAGACAGAAATATATACCACATAAGCAGTGGCTTTTTGGGCGTTGCAAATATGGCAATTCGGCGGGTACGCTGGTTACACCGCCAGCCGGCCAGGTTGCCGAATTCACTTAAATATTTTGAATCGTGATCTAATTTCATAAAGAACTGATTAAAACTAATAAATGCAATGAGTCGACGATAACTCTAGAGTTATCGTATTAAATCTTCATCCAAAGCTTTGATCTGTAGGCCTAAGAATTTAGAATTTATCCGACATTGAGCCAAGCTTCCGGCGATAAACCAAAGGCCTGTCTGGTTTGTGCGGCAGTACATATTGCGCAGTTCAAGCCCATCGCCAAAGCCCCATATGGGGCCAACCCGTTGGGCAACATTCTCACCAAATAACTGTTCGACCACCGCCTCTTGGGACTTGTACCCCGTGGCCAGAACAACCAAATCAGCCTCAAGTGAGGTACCGTCCCTAAGGGCTATGCCGGTTGTCGAAAACGTCTCTATTTGATCGTATTGAAGCAAGCCAACTTTGCCCTCGATTAACAAATCAGAGCAGCCGACGTTGAAATAATAACCCCCGCCGTGGGTTAAATATTTAAACTGCCAGCCTGTATTCTCATCACCATAATTGAGCTTAAAGCCAACCTTTTTTAGACCATCCAACATCACTTTATCAATTTCTGTGGTCTGCCTCGTGAACTCAACGTGTGCGCGGCGGGCTAAGGGAACGGGCATTGACAGAGCGATCAGGTCGCAATCATCAACGGATGGGCCTGAGTCGTAAAACGCGTAAGGCAACTGAGCGCTCGGTTCAATATCAACAATCATTGTTGAATTTCGCTGGATCATTGTAACATCAGCACCGTTTGAATGAAGGTCTTGGGCAATATCATGGCCGCTGCTTCCCGTGCCTAATACAAGAACCTTTTTGCCTTTCCATTGAGTGCCATTTTTATAGGTGCTGGAATGTTGAATGGTGCCTTTGTAATTTTCAATCGTTGGGATTTTGGGAATGTTTGCAATGCCACTAGCACCCGTTGCCATCACAATATGTCGGGGCATAAGTGTGCGCGTGCTGCCATCTGATTTTTTTAAGTTAAGTTGCCAACGCTGCGCGGCGTCATCATATGCACCGTCGACCACTTCGGTACCAGCCCAATAGTTCAATTCCATGGCATCGACATACGCTTCAAACCAATTGGCTAACATGTCTTTTGGAATGTAAGTGGGCCAAGTGGACGGAAAAGGCATGTAGGGCATGTGGTTGACCTTAACTTGATTGTGCAAGGTCAACGAATGGTAGCGGTTGCGCCAGTTATCGCCAATGCGTTCATGCTTATCAACAATCAAGTTGTCGATTCCCAATTGTGTCAATCGGGCCGAAGTCGCCAAACCGGCTTGACCGCCGCCAATGATTACGACGGTTGGATCATGGTCCGCATAAGCTTTTGCGGCTTGGCGTTGGTCGAGCCAGTTCGGCCCATGGAAGCCGTCCGAATATGACTTTCCGGTTGGTCGGTTGGCTCCTTTTTTTTCTTCAAAGCCTTTTAGTTCTTCTAATGTGGTTAGGATCGTCCACGCTTTATAAGCGCCCACATCTGACGCGTCGGGGCACAAACGGACAATGCCACGATTTCGGCCCGTTTTGGTTTGAAACGTAAAAAAGGCTTCAATCGTATCGGTGCCAACGCGGCTGACTAAAGCGGGTGGGTTATCTAATTGATCAATTTTGAACTCAGTTGCCTCTGAGGCTATGAGGGCTGGGGCTAGAATGTCACAAATCTCGGCCGGGTTGCAATGTGTTTGTATGTCCCACGTCAGCGCCAAAGCATCGCGCCAGTAGCATTCGGAAAGAAATAGGGTTTCTAATTGTGTCGCGTCAGAGGCTGATTGCTCAAACTGATCAATCCAACTGTCCACAATTGCGTAATAGTCTGTTCTGCTCGCGTCCAAAACTCTACCTTCCTTAATGTACGTCAATATAACTTGAGGATTTTCATTACTTTGCATTAAATGCTTGGTGCCCGATGTTTCGGCCTATGTTTTGAATGAGCGGCGGAATCATCTGTTTACTCAGTGAAATGCCTCCGCCTGCCCCCATATCTGCAATCGACCATGCCTGCCAATAGGTTTGACTGTTTTTGCTATTTGTAAGCGTCATATCTCGTTTGTACTGGCTGGCTATTGCAACCGCTTTTCGGGTGTCGTTACCTTTGTCAAGTAGGCCACCGGAGGCACTAGCGAAAACGTTCGCCCGAGCTTTGGTTCGTTCTTGGGAGCCCCGACTTGCTTTGGTTTCAAGAGAGAATATCTCGAGCTTTGATCCAGAATCCCAGTTGCCAATTTGATCGCGGGTTGAAAAAGATAAAATAAGAGATTCATTTGAGTCAATCGTATACCTGGATTTACGAAGCTGGATTTCACTTATTTTTTGCAAAACTAAATTATCATTGGAATCGTTGAAGGGTTGAATTTGAATAGATTTTTTCTGGTGCAAGTTTTGAAGCGATAATGCGTTAATGTATCTGACTTTAGCGTGAGCGAAAGTCAGCGGGGCTAATACACAGAGTTTAAAGGATGAAAGTAGGTTTATAATTTTCATAAATGCATCTATTCACAGTTTATTTTTTATCATACGAAGACTATGGGTTGCCGGGAAATTTTTTGAGAAACTTATATGTATTTGAAAACCAAATTAGGTGGATTGCAAATCAGATTATGTTTATCCAGTATCTTAGCTATAATTGAAGGACATTAAGGATTTTAAAACGTTGAGTAAAGTCAAACGCCGTAAAGGTGCTATTTCAGGCGGGCATCCCGATACGGTACGGGCTGCACAAATTACATTAGAAGAAGGCGGCAACGCGTTTGATTCAGTCATGGCGGCTATGGTCGCATCTAGCATTACTGAACCCGTTTTGTCTTCGATGGGTGGCGGTGGTTTTTTGATGGCGGCTCCAGCAGGCCAAGATCCGATTATCTATGACTTTTTTACGCAAACACCGGGTGCTCATGCCGCCAAAGATGGCCGCGACTTTCATCCCAATCTTTGTGATTTCGGAACTACCCAACAAGAGTTTCACATTGGCCGGGCATCGATTGCGGCACCGGGTGCCATAAAAGGTTTGTTTGAAGTTGCCAACGATTTAGGCCGCATGCCTATTCACCGTATCATCGAGCCAGCAATGGTATTGGCGCGTGAAGGGGTGACGATCAACGCGATGCAAGCCCGGATATTTCAAATCGTCAGCGGTATTTATATGTCGACGCCAGAAAGCCGGGCGATTTTTGCATCCAAAAACGATGTAGAGAAATTGATTGGCGAGAACGAGTTATTTACCAATGCCACTTTTGCAGATGCCATGGATGCGATTGCCCATGAGGGCGAAGATTTGTTTTATAAGGGTGAGATATCGACTCTTATTGATGCCGATTGCCACATGGGTGGAGCCTTGCGGCGTAAAGATTTGGAAACGTATCAAATCTATCGGCGCGCTCCTTTAGTCAGCGACTATCGTGGAGCTACATTTATTACTAACCCGCCCCCGTCCAGTGGTGGGCTGATGATCGCGTTTGCCATGGCTTTGTTGGAAGATGTGACATTTACAGACAAACCGTTTGGTAGTTTTTATTATTTGCAGGACTTGGCCCATTTAATAGCGCTTACCAACCAAGTCCGAATTGAAGCTGAAATTTATCATCTCGATCCAGTTGATGCACATGATGTTTTACTCGATCCTGAATTGTTAGATAAATATCGCGCTGAAGTTTTGGGTAGGCCATCCGCTCGGCGCGGTTCCACACATATCAGCGTTATTGATGTCGATGGTAACACGGCAGCTTTAACCATTTCAAACGGCGCAGGTTCTGGATATATCGTCCCAGATACTGGAATTATGATGAACAATATGCTGGGCGAAGAGGATATTAACCCACGCGGATTCCATAATTGGATAATCAATACCCGCATGAGCTCTATGATGGCCCCTAGCCTGCTTAGGGCTCCCGGTGGACAAGTTACGGCCTTAGGGTCTGGTGGCTCTAGCCGCATCCGAACGGCTTTATTGCAAGTACTGATTAATTTAGTTGATTTTGCTATGCCCCTGGATCAAGCTATTCATTCACCTCGCATCCATATAGAGGGTACCCGTTTGGATGTTGAATACGGGTTCCGGCCAGAAGTCACGCTTGAGTTTGCAAATACGTTTGAGGGTGCAAAAATATGGCCCGAGAAGAATATGTTCTTTGGTGGTGTTCACGCGGTCGGCTACGATGGAGATCGAAAAGACATGTGGGCGGCGGGTGATCCGCGGCGTAATGGTTGTGCCGTGGTTTTGGATTAGCTCTCATTTACGCCCCAATAGATCAAAAATGAGAGGTAAATCGCTGTTGACGGGTAACCGTAGGCTCTGTACAACACCGCTCAACTGAATTGTTCCGTCGGATGCTTGTGCATAACGACGTGCGCCTTAGTAACATGATGATCCCAACCCGGCGCAAGAAATTAGCATTCGGCAAGAAATAAAATGATAAATTTTGAAGGCGTTGCTCCGGCCCTTAGTCAGGCATTGGACAAACGTGGTTATACTGAACTGACTCCTGTGCAGCTTGCTGTGTTGACCCCTGAACTTAGAGACGTAGATGCCTTGGTCTCTGCGCAAACAGGATCGGGGAAAACCGTTGCGTTTGGAATGTCTATAGCGCCGACGTTATTGGGTTCAGACGAAAAGTTTGGCCGCGGTGGTCGTGCTATGGCATTGGTTGTTGCCCCAACACGTGAATTGGCCTTGCAGGTTAAGCGCGAGCTAGAATGGCTGTTTGAGTTGACTGGAGCTAAAATTGCATCGTGCGTTGGCGGCATGGACATGCGGACGGAACGACGGGCTTTGCAACAAGGTGTGCATATTGTTGTAGGAACGCCAGGGCGTCTGCGTGATCACATTGAACGGGGTTCGTTGGAACTGACCAAAATTAAAGCCGTGGTTTTAGATGAAGCGGACGAAATGCTTGATTTGGGTTTTCGCGACGACTTGGAGTATATCCTAGGGGCTTCCCCTTCTTCGCGTCGTACACTGATGTTCTCCGCAACCGTTCCTCGCTCAATCGCCTCATTAGCAAAGCGCTATCAGCGCGACGCAATCCGGGTCGAAACCACATCTGAGCGCGAGCAGCATATAGATATCGATTACCAGTCTTTGACCGTTGCGCCAAACGACCGCGAAAACGCAATTATCAATTTGCTTCGTTTCCATGAAGCCAAAAATACGTTGGTCTTTTGCGCCACCCGCGCCACCGTCAACCATATGACCAGCCGCTTGAACAACCGGGGCTTTTCAGTTGTCGCACTGTCTGGTGAATTAAGTCAAAATGAACGGACCCATGCATTGCAAGCCATGCGCGATGGTCGGGCACGGGTTTGTGTTGCAACCGACGTTGCAGCGCGCGGCATCGATTTACCTAACCTAGACTTGGTTATTCACGCCGATACTCCCAGAAACAGTGAAGCTTTGTTACACCGAAGTGGGCGTACCGGCCGGGCTGGGCGTAAAGGTGTTAGCGCATTAATCGTGCCCCACAATGCTCGGCGTAAGGCTGAGCGGTTGCTGAGCAATGCAAATATCAATGCCACTTGGATTAAGCCGCCATCGGTTGATGATATTGAAAAGCGCGACCGGGAAAGGATTTTTGAAGATCCAAGCTTGGTCGAGCCTTTGAACGATGTTGAAAAAGCTTTCGCCGAAGATCTTTTGGGTCGCCATAGTGCTGAACAGATTGCTGCGGCCTTTTTCAGGCGTGTTCAATCTGACAACCCAGCACCTGAAGAATTGATAGAGACAGGACCTTACAAAGAAGAAGCCAAAAAACCCCGCCGTGAAGATTTCAAGAACGGCGTTTGGTTCTTGTTGTCGGTTGGACGTAAAGACCAAGCAGAAGCACGCTGGTTGTTGCCAATGCTTTGCCGAGCCGGACATATTACTAAAAATGAAATTGGCGCTATTCGCATTCATCAAACTGAAACGCATGTTGAGCTGGAACCCGGATGTGTCGATAAGTTTTTGGAAGCTTTAGGGCCTAGCTGCAAAGTCGAGAAAAATGTTGGTGTGACACGCCTTAAGGGCATTCCGGAAGCACCGAAAGAGCCGTTTAATCGCCTACGGCGCGACAAAAAACCCTATATAGAGAAAAGGTCCGAAGGACGCGATAAGCCTGCATATAAAGGCAAGTCTAATGGTAAGTCTAATGGTAAGTCTTATGGCCGTGTAGAAGGTTATAAACCAGAAGCGGGACCTAAATTTGGGCAAAAAAAGAAGTTTGACCATAAATCTGACACCCGTTCAGAAGAACGTAAATTAGAAAGCCGCTCATCAAATAGCGATAGGCCTAAGTATGAAAAAAAAATGGGTGAGCGTTCGGAAGGACGTAAGACGGAAGGGCGCGGTACATTTGGTGAAAAGCAGAAATTTGAGAATAAACCACGTGATGGCTCACCTCTCGAACATGCTTGGGAAAAGGGTGATAATCAATCAAGTGATAAAAAACCTAAGAAAAATAAAAAAAGTAAAAAAGCTAGATTTGAAGGTTTAGTAGCCAAAAGTCGCAGCGCAGATAGATCGGGGGCTGCTCCTTTGAAAAGAAATAAGCCTTCTAAAGGTCCGAAGTAAGTTTTGTAATGGGCTTAAGCTAAAAAATTGATAACATTTCGTTATGGAAACCAAAGGTGATATAGGCATCTTTTGTTTGTGATCGGGAGTAAGCATAACAGCTCGAGAGGAAAATAGTTTTTCAGAAATCGAGCTGCTGGGTGACCTGAGCGATATCCAACGAAAAGATATAGTACAGTTCTACAGTTGGCGTCATTCCAGCAACAATGAACAAATTATTGATCGTCGAAGCGATGCTATTTATATCTTATTTATTGTTGAAGGACGCGTGCGGGTTATGAGTTATGCGCTTTCTGGGCGGGGAGCGACGTTTAATGATTTAGATGCGGGGCAACATTTCGGTGAAATCTCTGCAATTGATAACGAACTCCGTGCCGCCAGGATTATGGCCCTAACCAAATGCAGCGTTGCCATTATGTTTCAAGGCCAGTTTTTGAACCTATTGGGAAAAGAACCACAGATTGCTTTGCAACTAATGCGCGAATTAATCTCAATGGTTCGCGCGTCAACAATACCCATTATGGATCTCAGTACGTTAGCTGCAAATAACCGTGTACAAGCCGATTTGTTGCGCCTAGCCAAAACCGAAGTGGATGATGATGGCCGTGCTGTAATTTCCCCGATCCCCGTGTATACCGATATTACTTGCCGCGTCAACACTACCTCGTGTGTTAAACGATCTCGCAACTAAGGGGCTCGTTGTTTGTGAAAAAAAGTGTATTTATTATCAACGATTTGGGAAGCCTTCAGGAAATGGTTGAAGAGGTCTGGTGTGATTAATTACCTAAAGAGGTATGAGGTGATCAAAATACCTGATAAATCTTGAAGCTTTTTGATGAATTTTATTGGTGCCGTTTGACTTGTGCATTGGAGATTTATAAATTTTGACTTTTACAATTGGGACTGCGTAAATTAGTGTTTTTTCATTAATTCAGTTTTTGAATTAAAAGTGAACGCACATTTGAAGTTGGTGAAATGAACGAATGCAGAATAATACTAAAGTAAGCGCTTTAAGCAAATAGGCAACAAAAGTGTCGAAAACTATTCTAATCGTTTAAAACGACAAATTAAACATAAAGCTTTTCATTGATTTTTACAAGCTCATGGATATGCTGTTACCTGAGATTTCTGGTTTGGAAGTCACCAAAATGTTGAAGGCGGATGACTATTTAAAATTGATCCCTGTTGTTGCCGTAACGGCGTTCGCAATGAAGGGTAATGAAGATAAAATTCGTGAAGGGGTATGTAAAGGATATATCGCTAAGCCAATTTCTACCCCAAACATTCCTTGACACGCTAGCTAAGTTTTTAAACTAAAACCTTTTCAAATTAGGACCATCGATTGAAGAGTTCGCTCATTTTAGCGCAATTTAAAAGCGACTAAAGATTCTAGCCTCTTTTAAATTGCATGCAATCGAGCGCACTAATTAAAAACCTTGTATTTATGGGATAAATAAAAGCCAGCTAAGCCGACTTTTTTATTTATAATAGAGACTGGGGCACAAGGCCCGCTCCAATTTCTAATTATTTGATTTTAGCTTCTTTGAATACAACATGCTTACGTATAACGGGATCGTATTTATTGAATTCAAATTTTTCAGTAGAATTCCGTGGATTTTTTTTGGTTACGTAATAGTAGCCAGTGTCCGCGGTGCTAACGAGTTTAATAAGTTGTGATGCTGGCTTAGCCATAGTCCAAGTTCCATTATAAAGATAAATTAAGATCCAGAGCAGCGCACAATACAATGCCCTGTGTCAGTGTCAAGACACTCGTTATTTGTGATTAATTTGTCTACTTTTGCGCTTGGTTTGTTGCTGATGAAAAGTATAATGCGCGGGTATAGGTCGTTGGATTCTTGATCATATGTATAGCAATGTCTAATTCCTTGTCTGATTTCCTTTGTTGCGCAGGGCACGTGCTACGCAAGTTATTGCGTCGGGCACTATTTTTTAACCCGACCGATCGCCATTGATGGAATGTTGATTTAATTCTTGAGGCAGAATTCAAAGTTACATTAATAAACTTTTCAATGGGTTCAGGCTTCGCTTTGGTGCACAACGATGGGCGAACACCAAGGCCATGTAAAATATAGCCGGATGGTGCAATAAATTGGGACCATGTCAGGGTGATTTCCCCGTCATTTGGCAGCCTTAGGACGGATTGTACGGTGCCCTTTCCAAAAGACGATGTCCCAACAAGGATAGCGCGCTGCCGGTCTTGTAAGGCGGCTGCTACAATTTCTGCAGCAGATGCGGATTTGCCATCTATCAACACTATTAACGGTCGTTTTTCAGTTAAATCCAATCCACCCGCTGCGTAATGATGCAAGCTGTCGGGATGGCGCCCTTTTGTCGAAACAATCGTCCCTTGGGTTAAAAACAAATCAGCAACTTTAACCGATTGCTTAAGCAAGCCGCCGGGGTTTCCGCGCAAATCAAGCACGACCCCTTTTAAATCGTGCCCCATTGCGCTTGTGGCTAATTTTAGCTTTTTAGATAATGACGGGGCCGTGCCCTGATTAAAGCTGCTGATTTTATAATACAGGATATTTTTTAAGCGTTTTTCGGTGACCGTCGGAAAAACGATGTGCTTGCGGGTTAGCTTGTGTGTTTGCTGGGCCGGAATACCTGATCTGGTGACGGATAGACGGACCGTTGTGTTAGTTTGGACCCGAATAAGTAATGTTGCCTGACGTGGCGTTAAATGGTCTGCTGGTTTTTTATCGATGTGGGTGATGGTATCATTTATGAGCAACCCCGACTTAGCCGCTGGAGTGTTGGGTGTGATACGCGTTATGCGTAATGCGCCGTCAATACGTTTGAAGCCAACCCCAATGCCGCCAAACCCATCGCGTTGAGCGCGGTTCTCGCGGGCGTCTTCGGCCCCAGCATAGCGCGAATACAAATCAAGCTTTGAGAGCACGCCATCAAAAACAGCTTCGTATATTTTTTCCGCCTCAGCCGCTTTCATGTCAGTCGAATAGGCGCGCGCGGCAATGGCTAAATCAGACGTAAGTTTTGCCCACCCATGAACGTCGTTGCTTTTTGGTAGATCTACGGTAAGGATACGCTGACCCATATAGCTTAGTGTAATTGAGTTTTTAGATTTTCGAACATACAGTGCTGGGTCAATGGCGCTAAATCCCTTGATCCCATCTAGGGCCAAACGATCAATCGAAATGTACTCAATATACTTTTCTGAGACACCCTGGTAACCAGCTTTGAAAACGGCTATCGCATCGGGCCATACTTGAATGGTGGCTTTTAGAGGGGGCAGCGATGATCCACAAGCGGCAACAAGGCCAACCAAACTCAAAGCGCGTACGATAGTGAGAAAGGATCGAAAAATTTCCATATAATTAGTTTCGATGATTTTTGTGACCACGTCATCTACTGAATTGATAAATCAATAAAAATAACTGTATTAATGCCTTTTGTGGTGCTTTTTGCCTCTTGGGCCGCCTTTAGCCCTTTTTTTTGCCGCCTTATGGCCACCAGATTTGCGTTTGTGACTTTGCGGACGCTTGCCTTTTTGGGGTTCACCAGAATTGAGGATCTGAAAAATCAGCCCCCCCGATATAGGCGTTGCTTCGCGCAACATGACCTCAACCGGTTGCCCTAGTTGGTACATGTTCCCTGAATTTTGCCCAATCAACACATGCCCGGTTTGGTCTAAATCATAATAGTCGCCGGCCAAGCTGCTGATCGGGACCAAACCATCGGCCCCGGTTTCATCTAAAGTGACAAACAAGCCAAATCGAGTGACTCCATTAATCCGGGCGGCAAAAATAGAACCAATGCGGGTTGATAAATGTCCTGCGACGTAGCGGTCCATGGCATCGCGCTCTGCGGCTGAGGCGCGGCGTTCGGTTGAACACAAATGGGTGCCCAATTCTTCGAACTCGTCGCCATCGCTTTGTAATCCATCATTACCCAGTTTGTGAGCATTTATTAAGGCCCTGTGCACCAACAAGTCTGAATAGCGCCGGATGGGGGACGTGAAATGGCAATAGCGGCTTAATGCCAAACCAAAATGTCCGATGTTGCCAGGGCTGTATTCAGCCTGGGCTTGAGACCTTAAAACCATTTGATTGATCATGTGCGCGTTGAGTGTGTTGGCGGCTTTGCGTAAAATTTGGTTAAATTGAATAGGCTTGATGACTTGGCCCTTGGAAAAAGTGTAATCCAAGGTTTCCAAAAACTCTGTAAAAGCATCTAGTTTTTCAGGACTCGGGCGGTCGTGGATGCGGTACATGCAGGGCTGTTTATTCTTTTCCAACGATTGTGCCGCAGCCACGTTGGCTGTGATCATAAATTCTTCGATTAGCTTATGGCTATCTAAGCGTTGGCGCGGAACTATGCTGGCAATCTTTCCGTCTTCACCAATCTCTACTTTTCGCTCGGGCATATCTAATTCAAGGGCATTGCGTTCTTGTCGGTATGTATCAAGAACTCGAAATGCCCCGTATAAGGGCGCGATAACGCTGTCGACCAATGGCGCTGTTAGCTCATCTGGATAGCCATCACGGGCTGCTTGTATTTGTTCGTACGTGGTCCGGGCGTGCGATTTCATCAGGCCGCGCACGAACAAATGGCGTAACAAATGCCCTTTTTTATCGATCCATAAATGGGCCGCTAAACACGGACGCTCTTCATTTGGAACGAGCGAACATAATCCGTTGGATAAGGCTTCAGGCAACATAGGGACGACACGATCAGGAAAATAAACAGAGTTCCCCCGGCTGCGAGCCTCATTATCTAAAGCATCCCCCGTCGTTACATAACACGCCACATCGGCAATGGCGATGATCAGGTGCCAGCCTTCAGGATTCTTCTTGTCTTCGTCTGGTTCTGCAAAAACAGCATCATCAAAATCACGGGCATCGGCACCATCAATTGTGATCAGTGGAATGTTTCGTAAATCAGATCGATTTCCCAGCGGCTTTGATTTCGCTGAATTGGCAATTTTGAGGGCATCGGTAGGGAATTCGTTTGGGATTTCGTATTGGTGAATGGCGATTAGGCTAATAGCGCCGTGGGAATCCATAGATTCTAAACGTTCGGATATTTTGGCGTTGCGCAATCCAAGCCGCTTGCCCGGTAAAACTTCTGCCCAAACCAAATCACCGGGTTGCGCGTCCATGCTATCGGTGGAGCGGATAATCATTTCGCCTTTTTGTTTGCGGTCCGTAGGCTGAACCCGCAATTCACCTTCAATTTTAATTACGACGCCCAAAATATGATCTGGGGCTTCTGAAATACGACGAATTGTTTTGGCTTGATAGGTGCCGTTGTCTGTTTCTTCTAAACGGGCAAGGACGCGATCGCCTTTGCCTAGGGCTGAGTTTCCAGCACGTTCAGGCAGCATGTAAATTATGGGTGTTATATCGCCATCCCAATTTAAGGGCTTGGCCTGCAAATCGCCCTCTTTATCGGGGCCAGTGACTAACAAAACGGTAACGCTTGGCAGCTTTCCAGGCTCAGAAAACTTGCGACCGCGTTTCTTTTCCAAAACACCGGTTTCTTCCATTTCACGGAGAACCTTTTTCAGAACCTTTTTCTGATCAGTATTTAGTTTAAAGCTGCGCGCTATCTCGCGCTTACCCGCTTGCGACGGATTACCTTGAATGTAGGCCAGAATTTGGTCCGTACTTGGAAACGGAGCTGCGGTTTTAGGAGTTCTGGCCACAGTTATATCCATATCTGAAAAGAGCTGGCATTATTCAGCCTGCGCTTCCGGTTCTGCTCTTGTAGCCTTTTTCTTGGCCGCAGCCTTTTTCTTTGGCGTTGGCTTCTTTGCAGCCGTTTTCTTTTTTGTAGTGGGCTTTTTATCGTCTTCTTTGGCTTTTGGTGTTTTCTTGCCAGCCTTAGTATCCAGCAATTTAATTGCTTTCGCTAAATCTACAGTTTCTGGCTCCATGTCTTTGGGAAGCGTTGCCATTAAGCGACCATGCATTACAAACTGCCCCCAGCGGCCTTTGCGCATGGTCACAGGCTTTTTGTTTTTCGGGTGCAGCCCAAGCTCAATAGGTGGATCTTTTTTCGGCGCGTTAGCCATTAAGTGGGCGGCTCTGTTGAGGCCAATGGTCAACACATTGTCGTCGCCTTTTAACGATACGTACGTTGCTTCCATTTTAATATAAGGGCCAAAGCGGCCAATGGCAGCTGTAATCATAATGCTGGTTTCTGGATCAATACCAACTTCACGTGGCAACGATAAAAGCCCGATTGCCAACTCCAAATCAACCGTTGATGGTGCCATGTCTTTAGTTAAAGACGAACGTTTTGGTTTTATCTTTTTCGGCTTTTTCGGCTTTTTGCCTTCGGCCACAGGTTCCGCAGGTATTTCTTCTTCTTCACCCAATTGCACATAATGCCCATAGGGGCCTTTGCGCAATGAAATTATTTTTTGCGTTACAGGGTCCAATCCCAATTCTTTTGGTCCCGATGTTGCCAAATCATCTTCCGAGCCATTGGTGACTTCTAGCGGGCGTGTAAATCGGCATTCAGGGTAATTGTTACAGCCAATAAAGGCGCCAAACTTACCAAGCTTCAGATTAAGCCGTCCTTCTTCACAAGTGGGGCATTTGCGTGGATCTTTACCATCGGGGCCTTCACGGAAAAAGTGTGGCCCTAAAATTTCGTCCAAACGGTCCAAAACTTCTGAAACACGCAGGTCTTTGGTTTCGCTAACGGCTGAATTGAAGTCACCCCAAAAATCACGAAGAACGGTCTTCCATTCGATACGTCCGCCGGAAATATCATCCAGCTTGTTTTCCAATTCCGCAGTAAAATCATACGCCACGTAACGTGTGAAATAACTTTCAAGGAAGGTCGTAACCACACGGCCCCGGTCTTCAGGTGTGAATCGTCGGCTTTCCAAAACCACATAGTTACGCTCTTGAAGAACGGAAATGATGCTAGCGTATGTGGAAGGGCGACCGATGCCTAATTCTTCCAGCGTTTTAACCAAGCTTGCTTCTGAGAAACGGGGAGGGGGTTGGGTGAAATGTTGGTCCGGAACAATCTCGCCGGTTTTCATTTCTTGGCCCTGATTTAGCGGCGGTAAGATTTTATCGTCGCCTTCATCGGGAATGTCCGTATCATCCTTTCCTTCTTGGTACAGCTTAAAAAAGCCATCAAACGCAACAACAGATCCGGTTGCCCGTAACGTCACTTGTTTGTCAGGCGAGCCAATATTAATACCAACCTGATCTAAAATGGCAGATTCCATTTGGCTGGCAACGGTGCGCTGCCAAATCAACGTATACAGCTTCAATTGATCCCCATCTAAGCGGTCAGCAATGTCTTTAGGGCGGCGTGCTACATCTGTGGGGCGGACGGCTTCGTGAGCTTCCTGGGCATTTTTTGCTTTTGACTTATAAACGCGAGCATCTGAGGGCACATAGGTCGATCCGTAATCACTGCCAATTAATGTGCGGCAGAGTTCAATGGCTTCGCCCGACATGGTCACACCGTCTGTCCGCATGTATGTAATCAAACCAACGGTTTCACCATCGCCTAAATTTAAACCTTCATACAAGCGTTGGGCAACTTGCATGGTGCGCTTTGTGGCAAAGCCCAATTTGCGTGATGCTTCTTGTTGTAGGGTGGATGTGGTGAACGGTGCTGATGGATTGCGGCGTGATTTTCTTTGTTCGATGTCTGCTACTTTGAAGTCGCGCGATGAAATGGCGCTTACAGCTGCTTGGGCTGCGGCTTTGGTTCCTATGGTTAGCTTCTCAAGCTTGGTGCCTCCTAGGTGAGTTAGGTTGGCAACAACTGATTTTCCACCACCGGCATCAAATTCAGCTTGAACACTCCAAAACTCGTCGGAGTCAAAATTTTCAATATCCGTTTCGCGCTGACATATAATGCGTAAAGCAACTGACTGGACGCGCCCGGCGGAGCGGCTGCCAGGTAATTTGCGCCATAAAACTGGCGATAATGTAAAGCCAACCAAATAATCTAACGCGCGTCGGGCCAAATAGGCATCAACTAATGGAGTGTTTAATTCACGCGGATGATTAAAAGCTTCAATAATGGCATCTTTGGTAATTTCGTTAAAAACAACACGTTTAACCTCAACACCTTTTAAAAGCTTTTTCGCTTCTAAAACTTCTTGAACGTGCCACGATATGGCTTCGCCTTCGCGGTCCGGATCGGTTGCTAGAAACAGCTTGTCAGCACCTTTAAGCGCTTGGGAAATTTCTTTCATATGTTTTTGCGCTTTAGCGTCGATTTCCCAATCCATGGAAAAATCTTCGTCAGGACGTACAGAGCCATCCTTAGGAGGCAAGTCGCGAATGTGTCCGTAACTGGCAAAAACCTTGTAGTCACTGCCCAAGTATTTATTGATCGTTTTGGCTTTGGCAGGTGATTCGACAACAACAACACTAGTCATATGTTTATAGTTTCCGTAGCTTTTCGCCCCAATAGTGGGGTTTTTTGTATAAAATTAAATAACGAGAAGTACCCGCCTGACACGGAGACTTGGCGTTTCTTTACCCATTCGTCAACAACGGAACACGTTTTTGAGTTGTTTTTTTCTTTAAGGTCAGTCCAGCAGCCCCTTAAATTTGACTATAAATGGCGTCTAAATGAGTCGATTAGAACGCAATTATAGGACGTTCTTATGAACTTTTATAACCATATAATCACTGAAATAGTATTGCCAGGATGACGTTCAAGCCGTCCGGCTAATTCAAGCTTGATTAGGGATTCAGAAAATACAGATGCTGGTGATTTGAACTTCCGTGCCAAATCATCCACGAACTTTTGTGGTTTCAGCATCATCCGTAACAGGGATGATTTGATCTAACGCGCCAAAACCCTGGGCCACAGGAGATACGTGAATGCGCGGGCCGGGGTTTATGACATTTGATAAGTCAAAGATGGTTTCCCTTAAAATGGCTTCTTGGTGAATGAGGTTGTTGGTTCCGCGTGCACGTGGATCAGCAGGAGAACCGGGCATGGCAAAAACGTCGGGGCCCTGTTCCAATGCCGAGCATGCGGTAATTATAGAGCCAGATTTAGGTGCTACTTCAATAACCACAATACCCCTAAATATCTCAGATATGATGCATTTGCGACGGGAAAAATGTCGCGCTTTAAAGCGGGTTCCGACTGGCATTTCAGAAACAATGACACCGCGCTCTAAAACGCTTTATATAAACATTTGTTTTGTCGTGGGTAAATGACATCAAGGTCTCCACCTAACACAGTAACAGTTCTTTTATCGATAGCATCTTGATGGGCTACCGCATCAATTTTCCGCGCCATACCCGAAGCTACAGGCAAACCATTTTGGCCTAAATCAGATGCCATTCGTTCCTCCACGTACAACCCGTTGGTCGATGAATTTAGGGCGCCAATAACACAATTTTTTTTATATCAAAAGTGCCGGGTTGCCCTTAACAAATAAAAGTGATGGCGTCTCTTCTATGTGTTTTAAGCCCGTTGAAAAATATGGATTGTTATGAAAAAAAAATTGAAAGTATTCAGCTTGGCAAAGCGCTATTTCTGTAAAGCCTCAAGCGCTGTTGATGCCGATTTAAATCGCGCCATTAATTGATGATAAGCAATAGGCCCAACTTTATCTGACCGAATAAGCCTACGTTGATTAAGTATATCTAAGTCCGATAGTGATACGTGTATTTGATGTTCCATATACACCGTGCCAAAAAGATGCACCTGGTCAAAGGTGGCGGCAAACATTTTATGGTCTAGGGGTGAAGGTGACGAGCAGGGCTTTCGATCCATATTCACAGGTCATTTGCACCCGATCAGTTGAATTGAAAACCGCTGTATCGTATTGGATTAAAGTGTGTTGGTTGATCTTAAATGTTCCAAAAAGGCTATATATAGCTCGTATTTGGCCCTCGGATGATTCTATATATGTGTGTTTTGGTCCATCAATGATCCGCACATTAGCCGTGGTTTTCGTCTGATCATAAATCACATTAAAATCCTGAATGTTCCCGTCTATAAGTTCAGATGTGATGGGCTGATCTCCTGAAAATGCAGTTGGTGTGTGCAATGATGCCAACAACACCTTGTTTGTATACGTATCAATTAAGCGCATGCCTGCCCCTTGGGTGATGGTTAAAATCCGGCTTAATTTGGGAAAGGTTGAAAATGGCCCTTCTTGGGTGACATCAGCTAAGCTTAAGCGCCAAATAAGGCCTAGGTTATCGCTTAATTTAGCAATTTCGCGGGTCACCCCACCACCATTTTTCCATGGCATTGATGTGTAGTCTTGGACGGATAGGCGTTGCATATAATGCCTTTTATGATTCTTTATTTAGAAGATTTTTTACCGATTTTGATCTCGGTGCCTTGCATCAAGTTACCAATGTTTTTGTGATGGCGAAGAATTGCCAATAGAGCTAACCCGGCGGCCATAACCGCCACATCGGGGCGGCCAAACCACCATGCAATGGCGGGCGCTGCAGATAATGATAATAAGGACGCCAAGGACGAATAGCGAAATATTCCTGCAACAAGTAGCCATGTCGCACAAGCGGACACTCCAACCATCCAAGCGCTGGCAATTAAAATGCCGAGCGTTGTCGCAACCCCTTTGCCGCCCTTAAACTTGAGCCAAACCGAAAAATTATGCCCAAACACAGCCATAAAACCTGAAATCAATCCAGCCTCTATTCCTAAAAAGTGCACAGCCCCTAAGCCAGCCGCGGCCCCTTTGCCTGTATCACATAGCAACGTCAAAAATGCGATGAACTTATTACCGGTTCGAAGGACGTTGGTTGCACCAATGTTGCCTGATCCAATGTCACGAATATCGCCCATCCCTGCAAGCCGGGTTAAGACCAAACCAAAAGGGACCGAGCCCAAGAGGTAGCCGCACATTGCAGCGATGGCGTTTGAATGAGTCAAATAGGGGGAAAGAGTTTCCATATTTATCCTTCTGCCTGAAAGACTAAACGACCGTCAACTATTGTTTGTATGGCGCAGCCTTGCACGGGTCGACCGTCGAAGGGCGAGTTTTTAGATTTTGATTTAAGTGTTTTGTCTTCAACTTTCCAACCGCGTTCTGGGTCCAAAATAGTGATGTCAGCCCGGCGGCCAATTTCAAGCTTACCCGCTTTGAGCCCTAACAATTGAGCGGGCCGATGGGTGATTAAATTTAGGGCTTCAATCAGTTTCATGTGGCCGTTGTGGTAAAGCTCAAGCGTAATAGGCAATAAGGTTTCAAGCCCAACACCGCCAGCTGCGGCTTCGCTAAACGGTAAGCGCTTTGATTCTTCGTCTTGCGGGGTGTGGTCCGATGCAATTACATCAATCGTGCCGTCTTTTAAACCTTCAATTACCGCTTGGCGGTCTTCTTCTTTGCGAAGCGGAGGCGATAATTTGGCAAAAGTTCGATAATCGCCAACTGCCAATTCATTTAGCGCGAAATAAGGCGGTGCGGTATCGCAGGTAACAGGCAAGCCCCGGGCCTTTGCTTTGCGGACGCAATCAATGGCATCGGACGTCGATAAATGGGCGAAATGTATTTTACCCCCAGACATCTCGACCAAGCGAATATCGCGCTCGACCATAATGATTTCAGCATAGCGGGGAATCCCGCCTAATCCCAAACGCGTTGCGGTCTCGCCCGAATTCATAACGCCGTTTTTGGAAAGCCCACAATTTTCCGGGTGTTGAACAATCAGCAAATCAAAGGTCTTTGCATAACTCAATGCGCGTAACATCAATTGGATATCGGATATGGTTTTAAAACCATCCGTGAAGGCAACAGCACCGGCTTCGCTCAGCATTCCCAGCTCAGCTATTTCCTTGCCTTCTAATTTTTTGCTAACTGCGCCATAGGGATAAACTTTGCTCAATCCCAATTTACGCGCGCGCCTTGCAACAAATTCAAGAACCGACATGTCGTCAATTGCGGGCTCTGTGTTGGGCAGGCAGACAATTGTAGTAACGCCGCCCGCAACGGCCGAGCGGCCTGCGGTCTCTAACGTTTCTTTATGCTCTTCACCGGGTTCACCTAAATGGGCTCGCATGTCGACTAAACCCGGAACTAAGCAATGGCCCTTGCAATTGATGATTTGTGAATTGGCGCGTGGTTTGCCATCGTTCAAATGGGGCCCGATATCAGAAATGACCTTGCCATCACATAAAATGCCGCCGATCTCGTCCCGGCCTGTTGCCGGGTCTATCAAGCGTGCATTGATATAAAGGGTGTGCAGGGTGCTGTTGTTTGTGGTTGCCATCACAAATTACTCCCTTCTGACTGGTCTAGGTTTTCTGTCAAAATCTCCAAACACGCCATCCGAACGGCAACGCCCATTTCAACTTGTTCCCTAATAACACTGCGTCCAAAGTCGTCGGCTAAATCTGAATCAATCTCGACACCGCGGTTCATTGGGCCGGGGTGCATAATCAACGCATTGTCCTTGGCATTTGCCAATTTGGCTTCATCCAGACCAAAGAAATTGAAATATTCGCGGATTGAAGGAAAGAAGTTACCCTGCATCCGTTCACGTTGAAGTCTTAACATCATGACAATATCAACATCCTTCAGGCCTTCGTCCATATTGTGAAAGACCTCAACGCCCAAATGTTCGATCCCTGATGGGATAAGCGTAACAGGGGCAATCAGGCGAACTCGAGCACCCATGGTGTTCAGTAGGTGAATGTTGGATCGGGCAACCCGGGAATGTAGCACATCGCCGCAAATGGCAATCACCAGCCCGCTTAAATGGCCCAACCGGCGACGGATGGTCAGGGCATCTAGCAAGGCTTGTGTTGGGTGCTCATGCGCTCCATCGCCGCCATTAATCACGGCGCAATTCACTTTTTCTGAAAGAAGGGACACAGCGCCAGATTGTGGGTGGCGAACAACCAACACATCGGGATGCATAGCGTTCAGGGTCATCGCTGTATCGATGAGGGTTTCGCCTTTTTTGACTGAACTGGTTGAAACCGACATATTTATGACGTCGCCGCCTAAGCGTTTCCCGGCTAATTCAAAAGAAGTCCGGGTGCGGGTCGAATCTTCAAAAAATAAATTGATTATTGTCCTTCCATTCAGGACCGATTTCTTTTTGTTGGCTTGGCGGTTCTGTTGAACGTGTGTTTCTGAACGATTCAGTAAAATCGTAATTTCTTCCGGTGTTAGACCTTCTATACCCAGAAGGTGGCGCCGGTGGTAACAAAGGTAAGTCTGCTCATTTGTATTCATAAGTTAATACTATAGAAACCTGTTGGGTTCAAATCAAGCTGCAACAGACGCCAATTTTGATGTACTTTCGTTGTTTCGCATCATAGGGAGGTTTGCGGAACGTTTAGTGCTTTTATGTAAATTTAGGATAACGGTGAAGCCTACAATGAACAGCTTTAGTGAAACTCAAGATCGAATAAGCCTATTGTTTGATAAACGGCTTGGGTGTAGCAATACTTAGATGCCCACCACAACATATGTGCCAAAGGGGAAGGCCATTTTACAGACCTATTATTCCCTAAAATAGCCACTGCTTTCGACAACTATAATTCCGAAAGTGATAAGATTGGCAAAAGGTTACAGTTGGCGGGTCTACCCGGGAATGCTGCAGGCTATACATTTGATGACGTTGACCACGTTTTAAAAGTTGCGATTGGTTTGGCTTTTGACCGATGGCAGGATGGGCGCAATCCGTCTTGCGTTGTCGAAAAATACCAGAACATGTTTTGAACTTAGACCTCTTATTGCGGTTATTACCTTGCGCTTGCGTTATCCATGTGGTGCGCGATGGTCGCGATGAAGCCGTTTCTGCGTGGGAATTTAATTTAGGCATAAGCCGGGGAGATTTTTCTTAAGAAATTTCGAAATTTTGCAAGCTTTGCCGGAAAATTTGGACAAGCGTGGAGCTGAAGCATCGGGGCAGGAAGAAAATTTAGCCAGAATAACCAGACCCGGTATTTGGAAATTCAAAGCTCAGATATCACAATGGATCCAAGCAGTGTTGTCGCCGCTCTGCTTGACTTTCCAGGGGTTTTTAGCACCCAAAAAATAACTCAAAACTGTGCAGATATGGCTTGGGACATCTCTCAGTTGGATTTGGAACACGGTGTCTGGGAAACCACCTTTTATGATGAAGCGAACCTGCTGTTTTTGCGTCATAGCGGAGAATTGATAAAACTGCTTAATTATGACTAAAAGGTTCGGCTTAGTTGAATTGTATTATTAAACACCTCGCCATTTGTACTGCAATACTATGTTGGTCATAGGCCTATAGGCATGATTGTATGCTGTAATTAATAGTGTATTGTTAAATGCTTAAAAATAAGAAAAAGCCATGCGAGTCACTAATTATTTAGACGCTGAAATAGGTTGTCGTTTACAACAGGCTCGCCTTGTTGAAAATTTGACACAAGACGGTCTTGCACAAAAACTTAATATAAGTTTCCAGCAAGTTCAAAAATACGAAAATGGGACGAACCGGGTAAGCTCTTCTCGCTTGTGGGCTATTTCGCGTGTTCTTGGTCTGCCGATCACCTACTTCTATGAAGGTTTGGACGATAGTCATATTCCGGAAGCGGTTGAAGGTGTTGATGACGGATCTTTGCCTGATCGTACTGTTCGTGTTGCGCGTATGCTCGACGAAATGCCCGATGGTGATGTTAAAAACAAAGTCTTTGGATTGATTAAAGCCTTTTCTAAAGCGAGTTAACTCTGGTTTTTAATTGAAAAAAAAGCATACGCAAAAGCATGTCAGAAATTAGGTGTGAATTTAGCCGTGTCCGCTTAGGGTTAGCCCTTGTGGTATTAGCTTCTATTGGTAAAACTTTGGTTGCTTTTAGAATAAATTCAACCCCAGTTTACCGAACAGTATTTCCAATCAAAACTATGATACCATTATCAAAGGTAGACAAATTATTACAGCCTTATGGAGATGATGCATGTTTCAATTGATTTTTACTTAAAGAAAGTCATTGTTAGCTAGAGTTTGCGTTCTGTTAGACTTGATGCGTCAGACGCCATATCTGACTATTTATACGATGTCCACGGTGTGTTTTCCTTTCGGATACATTACTTTGTAGGCGAATGGGGCAGCTAGTTCTTTGTTGATGCGCCTTTAGCGATAGAACGCATGCAGCAACTTATGGGATTTTGCCGTGTTCCCTTGATCGTTAGCTATTTTATTAAATCCGTCTCGCTCTAAAAATGTTCCCAACGACACGACTTCTCCAGTTCGGAATACGCGTTTTTGGGAGAACCAAAGGTGACCTCACCGATCCTGAGTTTTAGCAATTAATCCCATATTTTTGGATTTGTATGCCTTGTGAAATTAAAACAATTTATTGAATCAAAGTGCTGGGCATCTGTCAGCTAATACGCGTGTCTAAGAAGGAACTTGGGCCCTAACAGCTAATGGTTCTTATCACGAAAAT
>CALJEW010000119.1 GCA_938074585.1 uncultured Rhodospirillales bacterium
TTTTTTAAAAAACAAAGAATATTTGAGCTTCGAAACAACGTATCTTCCATTGTTGGGTGAAAATGGAACCATACAACATATTTTGGGAGCTTCTGATTATAGCTTCAAACTCCAACCTGACGAATTGCTGGCTAGAAAGTCACAAAGTGTCCCTTTAAGGCCCAGAACATTAAAATCTGATAAGCTTGACTTATTTAGTAAGGTGACTACATAAACGTCATAAAGTGTGCTGGAAGCTATTGAGTTGGAGGCATTAAATGCCAGATGCAGTAGAAATAAATATTTCACAAAATTTAGAGCTTACGGATAATTGTGCAAAGCGCATCACTAAGCTGATGGAGATGGAAGAAAATCCAAATTTGATGCTGCGCCTTACTGTGTTGGGCGGAGGATGTTCGGGTTTCCAATATAAATTTGGTTTAGATGATGCAGTCAATGATGATGACACAACTTTTTCCCATAAGGGCACGCAGGTGGTCACTGACGAGGTCTCTCTTGAATTACTAAGCGGCTCTGTTGTTGATTATAAGGAAGACTTGGGCGGCTCTTATTTTTCGATTAATAATCCAAACGCGACGGCAAATTGTGGGTGTGGTGTTTCATTTAGCATCTGACCTTTAGATTAAATATAATATATAAAAGGTCCGTTTACAGCGGGCTTTTTTTTATGGCTAGAACGTTTGCTACGATTTTTAGATCGCTTTAAACGTCCTAACTTATTGATATAACAGAAAAATACTTTTACATATGGATCTATTCTCTTCGGTTTTGTTTTAGGAAAAAAAATGAAAATAGCGACTTGGAACGTCAATTCGATTAAAGCTCGTCTGCCCCTTGTTGTTGAATGGTTGCAGGAATTTAGCCCCGATATCGTCCTTTTGCAGGAGCTGAAAACGGTTGAAGAAACGTTTCCTTTCATGGAAATTGAAGATTTGGGTTACAATGTCGCTGTTTCTGGGCAAAAAAGTTACAACGGTGTTGCTATTTTTTCGAAACACCCAATGGAAGTCGAACATACCCGTTTACCCGGCGAGCCCGAAGATGAACAAGCCCGCTATATAGAAGCCTTCACCTGTGGCGTTCGGGTCGGCAGCATTTATTTGCCGAACGGAAACCCAACCCGAAATGAAGATGGTTCGGACAGCGATAAATATTTGTATAAGCTCCGTTGGATGGAACGATTGCGGGCCCATGCGGTTGAGCTTTTAAAGCATAATGAAGTGTTTGTTTTGGGCGGCGATTACAATATTTGTGCTTTGGATACAGATGTTTATGACCCCAAGGGATTCGCTGATGACGCGCAATGTCGACCTGAAAGTCGCAATCGGTTTAGGGCGATTGAGAACCTTGGTCTAAGTAATGCATTTCGTGTATTTGATCAATCATTGCACACTTATAGTTATTGGGATTATCAGCGGGGAGCTTGGGCAAAAGACAACGGATTGCTGATTGATCATTTGTTATTATCCCCCCAAGCTGCTGATAAATTGACAGCTGCCGGGATCGATAAAATACCCCGTGGTAAAGAAAAGGCATCTGATCACACGCCTGTATGGTGTGAACTTACACTATAATTTTACCTATTAACGTTTATTTCTAATAATTTTGAATCTCTTTGTTAGGACTTCTGAATTTTTGGTTTAGAATTATTTTATAAAGTAATGAGGGTAACTATTCACATATATAGAAATTGAACATCACTCCGCGTCCCGTAAGTTTAGGCCATGGAAAAATTGAAAAAAGTCCTGGGCAATCATTGGTGGCTGCCAAAATATTCTCCGTTCGGCTTTGTCCCCTAAACAAACCCTCAAAGCCGCAACTGAAAAATAATAATCGTGCTCTGAATTTGGGTTTTGTTTAAATTTAGAGGGACGCATTTCCTCTTGTCCAATATTGCAAAAGTATATTTCCAACTTTTTTATTTGCCCCAAATCAAACATAAATATTGTAGTATCACAGATAGTTTGTATGGCACTAGGACTATAGAATAGGTATAAGCATGAAATGAGAACTTTTTGCCTTTCTTTAAATAAGTGAACGCTGTTAACAAATCAAACCGAGTGGAGAGTTAGTCTTGCGTAAATCTAAAAGTGTTATTTTTGACAATAATCCGGGCCGAAACGCACAAACGATTGGCATTGCAAGAGAGCTTGGTACGGACATTGATCTTATTCATAAACCCTCCGTTGGTGTGGTTGGTAATAAAGGTGATTCCCAATGTTATATGGGAGTCCAGCGTAAGGTTGAGGCGATCCATGATCGCCTTCTCCATAATATTGGTACCGGCACTGGTCAAATGCAGCTGCGTCTTGTTCAACCTGAATACACGGTCGCAACTTCAGATGGCATGCGCAATGGCACCAAGGAAATGCGCTATTCTCTGATTGGCCGCGAGGTCACGCATGACACACTGTGCGAGCACTTAAGCGCCAGTGGATTAGAAGGCACTATTGCTGTTGTTGCTTGCGACAAACCCCCTGTTGGTACACTTGCCGCTATTTTGGAGCATGACCGCCCCGCTATCATCATGTCTGACGGCCCTATTCGTCCGGGCAAAGATTCTGTGACCAAACAACCGCTTGATATTGTTTCAAGCTTTCAGGTTGCGGGCAGCCATGATGAGGAAATGAAAAAGCGTATCGCTTGTGAATCATGCCCAGGTTATGGCAGTTGTGGCGGCATGTTCACATACAACACCATGCAGATATTCATTGCTGTCGTCGGCTTACAGCCGTTGCATATGGTATCTCCTCCATCAGACGACCCACGCCGTATGGAACAGTTCCCAGACGAGCTTGTCGGTTATTTAGGTGCTATGATTAAAGCAGATTTGACACCCCGAAAAATCGTCAGCCGGGATTCTATTCGCAACGCTATGATTGTCGCGATGTCAGTCGGCGGCTCAACAAACGTTCTTCTTCATGGGCCGGAGCTTGCACGCGCTGCAGGTTACGGTAATTTCAGCAGAGACATCATGTCGCCCGAAGAGTTTAACCACTTGTCACAAAGTGTCGTTCCCGTTCTTGTTGATGCTCGGCCATTTGGAAATTATTCAATGGTTGATATTGACGAAAAAGGCGGTATTCAGGTTATTGTTAAAGAATTACTAGAATCTGGATTGTTGAACGGCGACACCATGACATGTACGGGGGAAACCTTGGCCGAACAAGTGGCCCGGTTAAACACACCGGCACCTGATGGAGTGGTTATTTACACCGTTGAAAACCCATACAAACCAACCGGCGGGTTGCGTTTATTAGGTGGTAACTTATCACCTGAATATAGTGCTGTTCTCAAACTAGCTGGCGTTGAAGGTGGTTTGGAAAATAATGTTTTTGTTGGTAAAGCACGCGTCTTCAACAGTGAAGCAGAACTGTTAGAAACATTAGAAAACAAACCAGAGGTTTTCCAACATAACGACATGGTTATCACCCGCTATGAAGGCCCAAGCGGAGCACCTGGAATGCCAGAAATGCTTGATTCTACATCGCGGATCACAACATTGTGCCGTGAAAAAGGGATTACCGTTGGATTGATGACTGATTCTCGCTTTTCTGGCGGATCAGTAGGATTGGTCATTGGCCACGTTGGCCCAGAAGCCGCCTTGGGTGGACCGATTGCTTTTGTTGAGAATGGAGACGAAATAATTGCCGACCTGAACATCAACGAACTGAATTGCACGGCACTATCCGATCCCGCTAAACTCAAGGCTCGTAAAACGGCTTGGGATAAAGTTGTGTCTGATAATGGTGGCGAGCATCCCGCAGTCGGGAATGCGGATACGCGATTGTTGAACCGCATGCGCCGTTCCGCAGTGTCTGCAGTATTTGGTGCTGGAATGCATCCCGACAGGGTATTGTATGTGAATGAACCTCGGGAGCCCGTAAAAACGTCTTTTGTGCCAACTAACAAATATCGTTCTGGTTCTGGAAAATCATTCTAGGAGCGAAGGCATAACATTGCTTATTGGGGTTAGGCGGAAAATTTCTTTTACGGCCTAACCCCAATGCTATGGGTCGAACGATGAGTGATGAAGCTAATGATGCGGTCTCAAAATAGTTAAACATCGACCAAGCCATTCAGATTGTGGGTAATCTGTATAAAAAAGGCCGTTATTCCAACGCTAAAACTATTACCCAAAAAATATTTCAAATCGACCCAGAACAGTCCGTTATTTTGTATTTATTTGGCCTTATTTCGCGCCCTTTTGGGGAGAATAACTTAGCATTTGAATTGATCCAAAAAGTGCTAATTTATAAT
>CALJEW010000120.1 GCA_938074585.1 uncultured Rhodospirillales bacterium
AATGCCCGTTAAATCAAAATCGATGGCCTTTTGACCTAAGTCACAGATGTTGGTCGCTGTTGTCGACATTGGCGGGTCATTTTATTAGTTTATGACTAATAACTAATACGGTATTTAACGATAAATTTCTAATGTTTTGGAGGTTTCATTCTTCGTTAATGCACCGGTGCTATGATTTTTATGTTCATATTAGCACTAAATGAAATTATAATAACTGGAGAGCCTGAAAATGCGCAAACTATTTATCCTTTTGTGGCTCGTTAGCCTTTCGGGATGCGGCGGTTTAATGATGGCTGGAGTTCCGGGATTAGCGCAAATTGATCTAGTTACTGTCATGGGCACGGATAAAACTGTTATTGATCACGTGGTTTCAGTCTCTAGCGGCAAAAACTGTTCGTCTATACGGCTTGAACAAGGCGACTATTATTGTGAAGAAGACGAACCCCGAATCAACCCAAATATAAATTGCTATAAGACCTTGGGTCGTGTGACGTGTTATACAAAGTCTGATCCCTATAATGAAGGGTATCAAAAGGTTGGGGAAAATGATCACAACTTGATTGATCCCCATGCACAAAAACGACGCTAATGTGGTTGAAAACAATATAAATTCAGATATCACCTTATCCTTATGAGGTTCAAAATATTATACTAATGGCAGGTGCCCTGCTTATTTCAGTAGCAACTGCGCACAGTTTTTTATAGCCGCAGATGAAAATCCACCTGAGCAAGCACTAGTGCTTTATCAGGTGAAGCTAGATGGTCTCGTAAAAAATGCGACAAGCGGTGATATTCGGGCTCAACATAAGACCGGAGTGCTTCTTCAGACCGATGAAGCACCGATCCAAAACCATACTGCAGCTATTAAATGGTACCTTAAAGCAGCAGATCATGTGTATTCCAGGCCACAATTTAAATTGGGCCGCATGTATGCTGTGAGTTGGGGGTTCGGCAAAATTACGCGCGTGGCGATGACTGGTTCTGTTTAGCCGACAATTTCACTTGCCATACGGATGCTCAATGGCTTTGGGCGATTTATATTTCCATGGGCGAGGCGTGCAGTATAATTATGGGGTTGCTGTTGAATGTCACACCAAGGCGGCTAACCAAGGTAATTTTGCGCTATAATTTACTTTAAGGCAAATTAATAAAGAAAGCTGGGCCAACGATAAAAACCTGATCGAAGCCTATAAGTGGATTTCATTGTTATTTCGAAACACAGTAAAAGTTTTAGCCCACAACGAACGCAATGATTCGAAACGGGCTTTGGATGAGCTAAAAAAACAAATAAATCGTTCTCAAATACGTCTGGCTAAAAACCCTGAAAGCATAGAAACCTAGGCGTTAAAACATCTGTGATGATCTCTGGTGTTGACCATGCCCAGCCCTTGCCGCACATTCGTGTCACTTATTATTTGCACAGATTAAATGAGGCAAGGGGCGTAAATTGAGCACTAAAATTACAGCAGTAACCTTCGATTTATGGGACACTATTATTGACGATGAATCGGACGAGCCAAAGCGCGCCAAACAAGGCCTGCGCACAAAACCAGACGAGCGCCATCATTTGGTTCTGGAAGCTTTAAACAAGCATCAGCCCATATCATCTGAAGATTTGGCCATTGGCTACGGTGTTGTGAATGCAGCCTTTGTTAAATGCTGGAAAGGTCATTCCATAACGTGGACCGCCAAAGAACGCTTAAGCGTTTTATTAACCGGCTTGGGCCGCACATTGCCGGAAGCTGAATTGGACGCGCTGGCTTATGCCCAAGAGCTCTTGGAATTAGACGTCCCCCCAAGCCCAATTGCTGGTGCGCGGGATGCTGTTGCTGAATTGGCCAGCCGCTATAAACTGTGTGTGATTTCAGATACCATCATTACATCAGGCGCTGGATTGCGCAAATGGTTGGAAATTTATGATATGAAGCAGTTCTTTTCGGGTTTTGCTTTTTCTGATGAAGTTGGAAACTCAAAACCAAATCGCGCTATGTTCGATTCTGCCGCGAACCAATTGGGTTCAAAATTTAGCCAAATGGTTCACATTGGTGACCGCGATCATAACGACATCAAAGGTCCGCAAGCGCTGGGGATGAAGGGTGTTTTGTTCACGGCGAAGCGCGATATGGACAAAGGCACCACATCCGCCGATGCCATTTGTGACCGCCATGCCGATTTGCCGGCGATTATTGATGCGCTTTCGGAGTAGGTAAGTTATGAGCATTTCTCCTCGAATTTTGGTTATCGATGGATACATCAAAGCAGCCCGCGATGAATTAGAAGCAGGTGGTGCTTTGGGTGCTGGGGATCAGTACGAACAAATGCTGACCAAAATCAACCCAAACATCCGTTGTGATATTATCTACCCCAGTGATCTGGGGGCATCCGTTCCATCGGGCAAAGCGTTGTCTGATTATGACGGTGTTGCGTGGACCGGGTGCAGTTTGACGGTTTTTGAAGATACACCAGAAGTTAACACCCAGATCGGTTTCGCCCGGGCTTGTTTTGAAGCCGGTGTTCCGGGTTTCGGTAGTTGTTGGGCGGCACAAATTGCCGTTGTGGCAGCAGGCGGTATTTGTCGTGCTAACCCGAACGGCCGTGAAATGGGCTTTGCCCGTAAAATCGCTTTAACTGACGCTGGGCGTGGGCATCCGATGTATGAAGGTAAGTCATCGGTGTTTGATGCCTATATCAGTCACGTTGATGAAATTACCCACATGCCCGCAGGCTCAGTTGTTTTGGCCGGGAACTCCTTTACTCGCGTACAATCCGTATCTGTGTTGTATAACGGCACGCCGTTTTGGGGGCTTCAATATCACCCGGAATATGATTTGCATGAAATGGCGCGTTTGACTTGGTGCCGGATTGATAAATTAATGGGCTTGGGTTTCTTTAAAGACCGCCAAGCGGGTGAAAATTACGTCGATCTTTTGGAAACTTTATTTCAAAACCCAAACAGAACCGATTTGGCTTGGCGTTTAGGGATTGATGATGACATTTTGAACGAAGACGTTCGCCGCTTAGAAGTACGCAATTGGATTGATAAATTGGTCATTCCAACAATGCTGGCGAAAAGTCGTGGGTGAGGCTTTGGCATTTGCACCTAGAATTCTAATTGCTGAAGGTAACACCCAAGAACGCTGCGAAAAAATGAAAACTGTTGGCAGTACGATTGGCAGCAGTGCATATGCAAAGTCGATTAAGCAGGTTTGCCCCAATGCTGAAATCGATGTGATTTTTGCAGCAGACAGTGACCAGTCTTTGCCCACTGGAACATCATTTGATGGTTACGATGGATTTATATTGGGTGGTTCCGCGCTTAATTTGCCAACCGATGCGGATAACCCAAAAATCACCTGTCAAATCGATTTAGCCCGCGCCGCTTTCAAAGCTAAAATCCCATTTTTAGGCAGCTGTTGGGGTTTGCAAATTGCAGCTTGTGCGGCGGGTGGTGTTGTCGGTGTTAATCCGCGCGGCCGTGAAGTTGGGTTTGCTCGAAAAATTACGTTAACGAATGCGGGGCGCGCGGCAGCATATTACGAAGGTAAAGCTACTGTTTTTGATTCTCCTGCCATCCATTTTGATGAAGTCACCCATCTGCCCGCATGCAGCATTGTGTTGGCTGAAAACAACCACACCAGCGTTCAAGCTGCGATCATTCGCTTCGATGGTGGGACCTTTTGGGGCATGCAATACCATCCTGAATTTGATTTAGCCCATATCTCTGGATTGATCCGAGTTTATGCAAAGTCCATGACTGATGATGGTCTTTATGCTACCGAAGCTGATGCGTTGTCACACGCATCCGAAATGGATATTTTATACCAAAATCCAAACCGGCAAGACTTAGCTTGGTTGTTGGGTGTTGATGCGGATGTTTTGGACCCGGATGTGCGCTTACGTGAAGTGGCCAATTGGGTTGATCAGCCAGTTATGGCGCGTTATGTGGCGAAACAATAATGGCAAACGATTGTGATGTTGCGGTTATTGGCGCGGGTCACAATGGATTGGTATGTGCCACGTATTTGGCAAAAGCAGGGCTAAAAGTAAAAGTATTCGAGCGCCGGGGTGTAGTAGGTGGCGCAGCCGTGACGGAAGAATTTAGTCCTGGATTCCGTAATTCCATATGTGCCTATACGGTAAGTTTATTGAATAAAAAAGTCGTCGATGATCTCGATTTATACGCCCACGGCCTGCAACTGATCGAGCGCCCGTTATCTAACTTTTTGCCTACGGATGATGGTGGGTATTTAAAGGCCCACGCGAATGCCGACAAAATGAAAGCTGAAGTGGCGCGGCATTCAGCCCACGATGCGGAACACTTAGCCGATTATGAAGCAACGATTTCGCGCCTCGCCAATGTCTTAAAATCATTTATTCTGGAAACCCCACCTAATGTTGGCGGTGGGGTTTCTGATTTGTGGCGGCTCTGGAAAACTGGAAAACGCTTTTATGGAATGAGCATCGAAGATCAACGCGACTTTGCCGATATCATGACCTTAAGCGCGGTTGAATTTTTGGATCGCTGGTTTGAAAGTGATCCAGTCAAAGCGCTGTTTGCTTTTGATGGTGTGGTTGGAAATTTTGCCAGCCCTTATATGGCGGGCACGGCGTATGTTTTATTGCACCATTGTTTCGGCGATATCATGAAAAACCCTGGCGCTTGGGGCCATGCCATTGGTGGCATGGGGGCGATTACCCAAGCCATGGCAGACGCTGCTCGTGTAGAGGGTGTTGGAATTGAAACGTCGGCTCCAGTGGCGCGGGTTGAAACCGATGGGGGCAAAGTTTGCGGACTTGTCTTAGAAGATGGTCGTGAAATTACGGCTCGCGCGGTTGCAGCCAATACCCACCCAAAATTATTGTTTGATAAACTGGTGAGCAAAGACGTTGTCCCGCTAGATTTTTTGAAACGGATAGATAACTTCAAGTCTGTGTCTGGCACTTTTCGGATGAACATCGCATTAAGTGAATTACCAGACTTCAAATGTTTACCGGGCACAAATCAGTCAGAACACCACACTGCCGGGATCATTATGGCCCCCAGCATCGCTTATATGGAACGCGCTTACCGCGATGCCATGGACTTTGGTTGGTCAAAAAAGCCAATCGTTGAAATGCTAATCCCAAGCACAATCGATCCGACTTTGGCCCCCAAAGATCAACATGTCGCAAGTTTGTTTTGCCAGCATTTTGATCCAAAATTATCGATGGGTCGATCATGGGATGATCATCGCGATGATGCGGCTCAAGTGATTATTAATTTGGTTACGTCTCATGCTCCAAACTTCAAAGCATCCATTCTGGGTACCCAAATTCTAAGCCCGTTAGATTTAGAGCGTGAATTTGGTTTGGTCGGGGGAGATATTTTTCACGGCAGCTTAGGGGTAAACCAGCTGTTCAGTATGCGCCCAACGCTGGGTCATGCGGATTACAGAATGCCCGTTCGGGGGCTTTATTTATGCGGATCAGGAGCCCACCCCGGCGGCGGCGTAACCGGAGCGCCCGGCCATAATGCTGCGCGCGAAATTCTCAAAGATTTATAAACCTAAGCCCCACCGCTCAGTTATCGGCTGGCACTAATGCCATCGAATACAAATTGTACAGCTAAGGTCGTTATCAACACACCGACCGTCCACGATATGACGTTCAACCCGGTAACGTCCAAAAAGCGGTGCAATTGGGTTGCCATCATCAAACAAGTAAAGCTGAGTAATAGAACGATTGCTAGTGCGCATAGGACGGAGGCTAAACGTAAAACCTAAAACCTAAAACCTAAAACCTAAAACCTAAAACCTAAATATCTTGCTGGTGGCAGCTTTATTGACTTCATCGACGGTTGTTGTTGAAATCCCTGAGGGTTGGGCTAGAACTATGGTAATGCCAACTAGAAATAGCAATATGCCACCCATGTTTAATGGGCTGCCAGAGTGATCCCCATTTAGGCCAGAACGTCCGCGCAAAACAAGGCGAACGATAAAAGGACGATCGATGCAATCAACACACCTTTAGCAGCCATAGCGCGTGGGACCTTGATAGGCATATGCATCTAACTTGGAAATCAAAGCTGATGCCTTAACACGTCAACTACATGAAGAATTTCTACGTGATACACTGAAATTCCAGTATAACCGCCAAATATTTAATAACTATCTAAAGCGTGAGTTAGATGCCGTGAAGCGTTGTAGCTTGCATGTATCCCTTGTATATTCAGACCTTAGTGGTTTTAAAAAGGTCAATGATACCTTCGGGCATGATGCTGGAGACGATGTGTTGAAGTGGCTTAGAAACCCTTGAATTTGATTGTTCGTACGGTTGATATTGCCTGCCGATATAGGGGGGATGAGTTTTTTATCATTATGCCCCGCTGTGATTTGGAAAATATTGAAATACTAATCAATTCGTTGATTGATGACTTTGATGCGGGTAAAAATCAAGGTGTGGCGTTTCTAACTGGGATTGTGCTAACAGGCTCTGACAATGTGATGGCTGCCAAAGATTTAATTTAAAAGGCCAATCTTTTGATGAATAAGGCAAAAGATTTATCTCATAAATAGCCTGAC
>CALJEW010000121.1 GCA_938074585.1 uncultured Rhodospirillales bacterium
CAAAGGCTTCCATAGAGCGATAGAAATCGAAGAATTCTGAGTCTTGACCATACGCTTCGTTAAGAATAGTTGTTCGTAAGCCATCTCCTTGACCCCGTAAAATTTCAGATGTCTTTTTGGCTTCTGAAATAATAATCGTCCGCTCTTTATCAGCACGCGCCTGAATTTCGGCTTTTTCTTTTTCACCGTTGGCACGCAATTTAGCAGCGTGAGCAACACGGTCTGAACGCATCCGGTTGAACACTGCTTGAGCTGTTGTATCTGGCAAATCGGTCCGACCGATACGAACGTCCACAACTTCCGTACCAAATTCAGCCGCTTGCCCCTTCATTTGGTCCGTAATGGCTTGCATGACTTCCTGTCTTTTGGCCGTCAACATATCGCCCAACAGAATTTTACCAATTTGAGAACGGACAGCAGCGTTTAGGCGGCTGCCGAACAGCTGGCGGAAATTAGCATCCGTTAAGGCTTTTTTCCGGAATTCTAACGGATCAACAATTTTATAACGGGCGAATGCGTCAACAATCACACGCTTTTGATCTGATAAAATGATTTCCTGTGGTGGAGGATCCAAATCCAAAATACGACGGTCATACAATTCGACGTTTTGAATAAAAGGGGTTTTGAAATGCAAACCTGGCTCCTGAACAACCCGAACAGGATTACCCAGTTGCAAAATCAAGGCTTGTGCGGCTTGATGAACAGTGAACATCGAATTGAAAGCAACAATAGCAACGATTGCCAGCAACACGCCTAAGATAGCTAAAGACTTTTTCATTGTGCTGCTCCTGTGCTTCGTTTCTTAATTTCAGGCAACGGCAAGTAGGGCACGACGCCACCTTGTCCACCAGCTCCACCTTGATCGATAACAGTAACGTCAGATGAATTTAGTACTTTTTGCATCTGCTCTAAATAAATACGACGTTTCGTAACCGTTTTGTTACCCTTGTAGGCGTTGTAAATCGACAAGAAACGTTGAGCTTCACCTTCGGATTCGTTAATCATTTGCTGGCGATAGGCACCAGCATCTTCGATCATTTTTTGCGCCAAACCACGCGCCCTAGGAACGATGTCGTTTTTGTACGCATCAGCCTCGTTCGCAAGTTGCTCTTGGTTCTGCTTGGCCCGTTGTACATCGTTAAAGGCATCAATGACATCTTTTGGTGGATCCACTTTTTGCAGCTGAATTTTAGCAATATACACGCCAGCAGTGTAGCTATCTAAAATCGATTGCAACAACGTCAATGCATCGTCTTGCACTTTTGTACGGCTACTGGTTAAAGCCGCTTCTAAAGGTGTCTGGCCAATAATTTCACGCATAGCACTTTCAGCAGCAATTTTCACCGTTGCTTCTGGATTACGAATATTAAACAAAAAGTCTGCCGCATTTTTAATTCGCCACTGAACCACAAAATCAATATCAATGATGTTTTGATCACCCGTCAACATCAAGCTTTCTTGTGATACATCGCGTGAACCAACACTGCCACCACGGCTTCCGGCACCCCGGAAACCAACGTTTATGGTATTTGTGTTTTCAACGTTGACTTTAATCACTTCGCCAATCGGTAACGGTGCCCAAAAATGAAGACCCGGGCCCGTTCGTTTAATGTACTCGCCAAACATCAGCTCAACGCCTTGCTCACCTGGATTCACACGGTATACACCGCTGAACGCCCAAAAGACGGCTGCAATGATCAGGATCAAGGCAATACCACGTCCACCACTAGCGCCGCCAGGCATCAAGCTTTTGAATTTATCTTGGCTTTTACGAATCATGTCTTCAATGTCAGGGGTCTGAGGCCCGCGAGGACCATTACCACCACCTGAAGGACCTTGGCCGCTACCGCCGCCCCATGGTCCCCCACCCTGATTTTTCCCAGGCATATTAATTTTTCCTTATTTTAAACGTTAGAATGAATAAAACTTGTAATTTTTAATTAGACTCTTACTTCCTTCTAGTCTTATCAGTTGAATTCCGCTAGGAAGTTCGCTGCTTATAAAACGCAAGTGCCTTGGCTGCAATGACCTCGGCAAACAATTATTAACCTGAATATCGGTACATTGAACGGAGTTTGCAAGTATGGCAAAAATTACTACTGCACAGATTGAGGAAGCGCTCCAAAATTTGATCGACCCAATAAGCGGAAAAGACGTCGTAAGTGCGCAGATGGTTAAGGGTTTGCAGATCCGCGACGGCCATGTAGCCTTCACACTTGAGGTCGACCCTGCTAAGGGTTCTGAAATGGAGCCTTTGCGTATACAAGCCGAAGAAACGGTCTTTGCTTTGGATGGTGTTTTGACGGCAACAGTCGTGTTAACGGCTGAAAAAAAAGTTGAATCGGGTGGGCATTCACATGATCACGACCATGGTCATGATCACAGTCATTCCCCTGCACAAAATCAAAAAACAACGCCTGGCCAACCCGTCGGAGGCCCAACAGGCTCAACTCCACCTAGCTTAATGCCCGGCGTTAAATCGATAATTGCTGTTGCTTCTGGTAAAGGCGGCGTTGGAAAATCAACAACCTCTGTCAATATTGCGCTTGGTTTAGCTGCCGGTGGACATAAAGTCGGTTTATTAGATGCTGATATCTATGGTCCATCGATGCCTCGAATGATGGGGATTTCAGGCCGACCAGCTTCAGCAGACGGAAAAACATTAGATCCAATGGAAAACTTTGGCATCAAAGTTATGTCTATGGGTTTCTTAGTTGAAGAAGACACGCCCATGATTTGGCGCGGACCTATGGTTCAATCGGCGCTAGAGCAAATGATGCGCGATGTGAATTGGGGTGATTTAGACGTTTTAGTTGTCGATATGCCACCCGGAACAGGTGATATTCAGCTAACTATGGCCCAAAAAGTTCCATTGACTGGTTCCGTTATTGTCTCGACCCCACAAGATATTGCGCTTTTAGATGCGCGCAAGGGTCTCAACATGTTTCGCAAGGTCGATGTTCCGGTCTTTGGACTGGTTGAAAATATGAGCTATTACGTCTGCCCCAAATGTGGCGACCGAGCTGAAATATTTGGCCACGGCGGCGCACGCGTTGAAGCAGACCGCATGGGAATGGACTTCTTAGGGGAAGTACCGCTTCATATTTCGATTCGCGAAACCTCAGACAATGGAACGCCAATTGTTGTATCTGACCCCAATAGTGAACATGCAAAAGCCTACCGGACGATTGCAGACCAAATTTGGGAAAAGATCGAAATCAGCTTAAATGCGCAATCAAATGCGGGTCCTAATATCGTCTTCCAGTAACGCGACGCATTTTTTGCTTAATTATCACATTGATCCGCTTGGGTCTTTGTCATTTTTCACCTACCATGCGATGGATGAACATTAGGCTCACATACTTTGCATTGTGGGCGGGGGTTTTTGTGACCTTCGCCATAAGCAGCATTGCGCACGCGGGAGTGGTGGATCAATCGGTCAGCGCATTGCCGCAGGCTGAATGCTCAGAGGTCCGCAAAGGATTAGAAGATGGCGTACCGATTTTACCAGGATTCCGCCAATTTGAGTATGAATTCGCGCCAAATGTTCACGGCATAAAAGGCCGTTTATGCCGGTTACACGCGGTCGGTTCCGGTGCCCATATGGAAAACACGAGAATCCGATCTTTGGCCGATATGCATGCGTTTATTGAAGCCTCTTTGGAACATATTGGTTGGATCGAGACCATTGAGACTGAACGTTTTAAAGATCGATCCCAATCGGGGAAAGATGTCTTTGCCCTGTTTAAAAACAATGCCATTTGCGTCACCACGATCCTCATTAGCCCAGCCCCTGGATACATACCAACCCCCGATACAAAATCGAATAAACAGGTTCACTTAGGGGCTTTATATCCGTATGAGCGCGAATGGTGGGTCGCTGTTGATTGTTTTCATCTCTAAATTTATGAATTGGACTTAAATGTGGCGCCCCATGCCAAAGGTCTTTTGATCGCTGCCATAGCTGTGCTTTGCATTAGCCCAGATACGTTACTGATCCGCTTGGGTGGTGAAGGCTATTGGGTGACATTGTTTTGGCGAAGCCTATTTACAGCCATTGGGTTGATTCTTCTAGTCGTTATGATGAATGGTCGAAGGACTGGGCAAAGCATTAAGTCTTTGGGTAAGCCAGGTTTATACGTAACTCTTTTATTCTCCGTCAGTAATTTCGCTTTTTTAGCTGCCATCCAAATGACGACTGTTGCGAATGCGCTTGTCATTATCACCACAACGCCAGTGTTTGC
>CALJEW010000122.1 GCA_938074585.1 uncultured Rhodospirillales bacterium
GTTGCTCTTCTTCAGGCAAAACGACGTTAAAGCCAATATATAGAATACACACCACAATGGCACCGCGTGCCATGCCAAACAAAAAGCCCAAGGCCCGGTCTAACGCATTTAACATGCTGCCTTGAACGCGCTTTGAAATGGCGCGGGTGATATATGAAAAGACCACCAACGAGATGACGAAAATGACCAACCCAGCGGCCAAATCAGCCCCCAACTCAATTTTAATCAAATCCCGCGCATACGGTTTTGTGTACGGGAAACCATACAGCGTTACAAATATAGCACCGACCCACCCGCCAAACGATAAAACTTCGTGCACAAAACCCCGTATATAAGCCAAAAATGCGGAGATCAGCAGTATCAATATGACGCCTGCGTCAAAAACATTTATTGGCAGGTCGTTGATATTATCCATTTTGGGCGGAGCCTTTGTTGAAATGGCTGTGGTCTTTATTATCCAGTTTGGCGGGCGTTTTTTCTGGTAAAATATACACCAGATCGTTCAGGTGGCTGATTTCGATGATTTGCAAAGATCCTTTATAAGCTGGCATTTTTCCGGATTTCTTTTTTTGGGATGGTATAATCGCCTGCGTAAATCCTAATTTTTCAGCTTCCTTAAGCCGTGCATCCATTTGGCTGACAGCGCGCACTTCACCTGATAACCCAATTTCACCAAAGACCACGGTCTCTGGTGGAACCGGCGTGCCACCTAAAGAAGACACAAGTGCGGCAGCAACGGCCAAATCGGCTGCTGGCTCTGAAATCTTCATGCCACCAGCGACGTTTAGGTACACCTCAGCGCCGCCAAGCGCAAGCCCGCATCTGGCTTCCAAGACTGCCATAACCATTGCCAATCGCCCACTATCCCAGCCAACAACCGCGCGGCGCGGAGTTGCTTGGCTGGAAGGTGCGATCAAACACTGAATTTCAACCAAAACCGGGCGCGTGCCTTCCATCCCAGCAAAGACGCTTGACCCGGTTACATCCGCATTGCGTTCCGATAAAAACAGCGCCGATGGGTTCGGGACTTCAGCCAAGCCATTTTCCGTCATCTCGAACACGCCAATTTCATCAGCCGCGCCAAAGCGGTTTTTGACAGCTCGCATGATCCTGAACTGGTGGCTTTGATCTCCTTCGAAATACAGCACTGTATCGACCATGTGTTCCAAAACGCGGGGGCCAGCAATGGTTCCTTCTTTTGTAACGTGGCCAATCAAAATAAGCGCAAAGCCGCGCCTTTTGGCAACACGGATAAGCTCTTGGGCTGAACTGCGGACTTGCGAAACAGTACCCGGTGCTGAGTCTAAACTGTCGACGTACATGCACTGAATGCTATCAATAACTACTAAACCTGGCGTTTTAACGTCATCCAATGTGGATACAATATCGCGCACCGATGTCGCCGTGGCCAATTGAACGGGGGTATCAGCAAGGCCCAATCGTTCGGCCCGCATGCGCAATTGATCAACCGATTCCTCGCCTGAAATATAGGAGCATGGAATGGACTTAGTTAAGGCTGCCGTGACTTGCATTAGCAAGGTGGATTTTCCAATCCCCGGATCACCACCAACCAAAATTGCCGACCCTGGGACCAATCCACCGCCGGTAACCCGGTCGAACTCGTTAATTTTTGAAATACTGCGGGGTGGGCGCTCGGTCGTTCCTTTAAGGCCAACGAACTCAACCCTAAGGCCTTTGCCCTTGTTTAAACCTTTAGGCACCGATTCGCTTGATTGTTCCTCAACTAACGAATTCCATTCTCCACATCCATCACACCGCCCGGTCCACTTCGAATGGCTCGCGCCACAGGTATGACAAGCGTAAGATATTGATTTACGTGCCAAATTCATGGCCCCCAAAAAAAACGGCTCTCAAAAAGAACTCATGAAAAAACAAACCACCGCCCAAAAATCAAAGCGTTTAACATTATAAACAGTGTACCCCGAAGGGCAGGGAGCCTCAACAGGAACGCTAATGATTTTGTAATTTTTCACTCTCGTCCCAGCCTTCCCCTATCTAGAGGGCGGAGGTGGCAAAGGTTAAGTCTCTGGTAGTGTGCGCAGTAAAACGAATAGAGGTAAATGATGGCAGACATTGACGAACTAAGTTAACAAAGTAGAACATCACTTTGGGAAACTCTATATCGCGCATATTTAGCATTAGATTCGCACGCTGTTTAAATAGAGATAATTTTTATTAAAGCACTTATTTCGTTAAATAGTGCAGCCATAATTGCAGTTCTTGCTGCTTATCCACATATGCATAACATTACACGATTTTCTGCAACTGTACCCATATTTTGCCACTTTTTTATTTTGGGCCTCATATGCAGCTTGGTAAAGGGCGGGTTTGTTTGTTTCTATCAGTCAGCTATCACTTTCATCTGATGGAATAATATGATGGAAGAATTTCCAAAAGAAAATGAAGGCACACCAAACCCACGGGCCAGCTATTTTGTAAAATTCTTGTTATTCATATGTTATGGTTTGATACGGCATCGACAGCTCTATTTTCTATTAGTTGCTGAAAGTTGTTAAAAGCTTTTTCATAACCCAGTTTTGTTGTGTGGCGTAGGGTTATGAGTATTAAAGTTAAAGACACAGTTCCTGCCTACTTTCAGTATTGCGCTAATGCTTGGGTTCAAGGGTATTTATTAAAAGTGGTTTCGCACTGGCCAGTGGTTTTGAACTTGGCCAGAGCACGGTTGAGTTTCTTAACAAACGGGACCCATTTTTTTGAATAGAAGATTATGCGAAATTTGACTTTATCTGAGCCAGGAGAGATAAGTTTCAGGGGCTTTTGGAATTTTAATTTTTGCTCACGTAAGATTTTTTTTAACAATTTGGCCAATGACGCCGGAATCCCCTCGGTTTTTTACGGCTAAATTAAGCAGGCTTTTGAAGGTGCGAGCTCGAACACCAGATATCTTTTTTGATTCTGAATTTTTTCAAATGAATGATATTGAATCCCGCCCATCAATGCGACGTGTTTCCCCTCAGTTGTGTTCGATGTTTGATATCAACGCCCTGATTTTGAATCCGAACAACATTATAAGCGACTTTGATAATACCGTATGTTCAGATCACCGGCAAAGAAATTTTTTCCCATTCTACCGCTGCAGCTATGGCATTAATCGAGCCCTTTTATGTACCTAAGTAGATTCTTTTTTAGGAAGAATGATAACTTTTTTTCAAGATATATGGTATGTGATATCATTATAAAAGTATTGCCGACAATTCCGTACAAGCCATCTTTTCCCGACATCAAATACAATGGGTGCCTGACATCTGAAAGCAAAATTCGAAAAGCCGGGTTATCGGCATGGCTAGGATATCTAATGAGACTATACTAAACTGTGGTCAAAATAAGCAGAAAGCGTTTTGCTGGGATTACTAAAATGCAGCAGAAGATCACACTAAATCCTTATCTGTGATTTGTTGCCCTACCGTACTTGTGTTCAACTTTTTTTAGTTGGGCAACTGGCAATCTACTTAATCGTATGTGCGATGAATCAAAGTATAATGTTATGAGTGCCGTTAGGCGCGGAGTGTCATTTTTATGGGCCCGTCAACTCGCCCTTGGATGAATTGGTCGACGTATTCATTGCCTGAATTATCGACCTCTTCCGGGGTTCCGACCCATATGATTTTGCCTTGGTACAGCATGGCAATGCGGTCGCCGATTTTTTTGGCGGATTTCATATCGTGGGTAATGGTCAGCGCCGTCGCACCGACCTTTTGGTTCACGGCAACAATCAAATTGTTGATGATGTCAGCCATGATCGGGTCCAACCCGGTTGTCGGCTCGTCAAAGAAAATAATTTCAGGGTTGGTCGAAATGGCACGGGCGAGGCCAACGCGCTTTTGCATCCCACTTGATAAATCAGACGGCCACGCATCGGCCAATTTTTTATCTAGCCCGACAAGCGCCAGTTTTTCGAGCGCAATCTCGTATCCTTGATCCCTAGTCGCCAAACCTTCAGACATCAGTCCGAATGAAATGTTCTCCCAAACCGGCAAACTATCAAACAGGGCAGCGGCTTGGAACAGCATACCAATTTTGTTATTTATCTTCTCGCGCTCAGTTTGTCCCATGCGAACAAGGTTTTGCCCATTAATGGTAATGCTG
>CALJEW010000123.1 GCA_938074585.1 uncultured Rhodospirillales bacterium
CAACTGACAGATCCCTGTCAGTACCGTCGGTTGACTCTGAAGTTAGAACTGAATCGTCTAATTGCTCCGGTTGGCGGCATTGGTACCCAGACCCCGGTCCAATCTGACTCGATACCATGGGGTTTTTGCGTCCAACTCGCCATTCAGGAGAGAAATGGTCCCTGGTTCAGCGAATCACCACAAGCCCTGGTAGCGTTTAACCACTACTCGTCATACCGCTACACGCTTTCATCAAACAAGCAGGCAACCGATCTGATTCGATACTCAGACTTTCGATCAAAAAGCCCTGTTATAATTCCTATCTTCACTACCTTACTTAGCTATTGTTCTAGATTCGATTCAAGGGAACATTATGACCCTTTAGATGAGAGTATACTGAAGGTCTAACGAAGATGCATGTTGATTGTGACCGCCGGTACCGGGTGTTGCATTACAAGTTAGCAAGACACCGCGCCGCCTTAAACAAGTAGAGCAACGATGTGGCTTGAAGCCGATGTAACCGCCACCCTGGCCGTTAACGGTCGATAGCTTCAGCGTACTGAGCATCGGTAGCCGCAACTTTGTGGGGCATAGAACACGCTATCTACATTTCCAGATAAACCTGCTAGTAGAAAAAATACCATCGTTATCCATTCTTGGACGGCCCACCAAAGCTGGCAACTCTTTGCGAACATAATCAATAACTTACCGCAATGGTTACGTCTAAATATGAGATGGCCATTGCGTTAAACCTAGAATTAACATGAACTATGAGCGCAAGGTCTATATCTGCGTAGAATTGTGAGTTTGATGACAGGGGACGGCAGCAATGCTCGCTGACAAAGATTGCCGGAGTATCCTGGAGAGTTACGATAGCGCATTAACAATACCGACCATCGCCTCTCGATCAATCGGCTTGGGAAGAAATCCGTCTGCACCGGCGCTATAGGAATTACTTATGTTTTCAGGTTGGACATTCGCAGAAACGACGATGATCCGCGGTTGAATGATTGCGTCATTGGAGCGAATTTTTCGCATCGCTTCATAACCATCCATCGCAGGCATTTGAAGATCCATGAATATCAAATCGTAAGGCGATTTGCTGACTATCTTGACGGCCTCAAGGCCATTTACAGCTACCTCTACATCTGCGGTGAATCCGATCTGGCCTAGGATCTTAACGACCAGCAACCGGTTCGCGGGATGGTCTTCGACAATTAAGATCTTCAATTTTCTTTTTTTGTCTCAATTTTTGCTGGATCGTGCGGTTTAGTCCGCTGATGCGTTACTGCTCGCAGAGGAAGGGATAAAACGAACTGCGTCCCTACGCCGACTACGCTGCTCACGGTTAAATCACCCGACATCAAACGGCTCAATTTTCTCGCAATACTCAAACCAAGACCGGTTCCTTCATATCGTCGGGACAATGAAGAATCTACCTGCAGAAACGGGTCAAAAATCTTTTCAAAATCCGTTTCGGGAATTCCTACTCCAGTATCTGTGATTGAAAATAACAAATATTCCGACTCGGTTGTGACCTTAATCGTTATTTGGCCTTCCAAGGTAAACTTTAAAGCGTTGCCAATCAGGTTTACCAGGATTTGCCGAACCCTCGCTTCATCTCCAAGAATCCAACCCGGAGTTGAAGAATCGAAATTAGCAACCACCGGAATCTTGTTTTTTGGATTGGCTGATGTGCATAATCGAACAGACGTTTCAACCAATTGCTTTAAATTCAGATTGCCCTCTGCAAAGCTCAATTCATTTGCTTCGATTTTTGAAAAATCAAGAATGTCCGTAATCAAATTCAACAAATGATTACTCGAGTCCCAGATGACCTTCGCAAACTCATGTTGCTCAGGATCCAGTGAGGTCGCTCTCATTAAATCCGATAAGCCTATAATCGCATTAAGTGGTGTTCGGATCTCATGGCTCATCGTTGCCAAAAATGTGCTTTTAGCTCGATTTGAAGAATCAGCTATTTCTTTGGCATTAATCAACTCTTTCGCCTGAGTCGCCAGCTTGTTTTGCACAACTTTCAATTGACGAACGGTCGAATGCAGTTCTTCTTCACGCTTCGCATCTGAGATTTTTGTGGCTGCCATCGAGGCAATCGTCACAAGAATCTCTTCATGCTTCTTGGTGTAAAAACCAACGTTTAAATTCTCTGAATCAATGACGCCAAGGCACTCACCATCAAGCACAATAGGCACGGCCAGTTCAGAAAGCCTGAATTCGTCGTCAAGAATGTACCTTGAATCAAGACGGGTATCCTGAATACGCTCCGGTTTCAAATTTCTGGCGACAGAACCGACAACCCCCTTTCCCAAGGGAATCGTAATGGGATCAATAATCACACGACCTTCCGGACTCTTGGGCCCATAGGCGGCCACTTGGACTAATTCACCGGTGGCGCGATCGATCAAATAGATCACGCAATCATCGAACCCAATGCCAGCGATTACGCGATCGGCGATGAGCCAGAAAATCTCATCAAGTGTTGATTTTTGAAGCAGGTCGACCGCAAAAGCGTTTATCAGCTTTAGATAATCTTCAGAAGTTAAATTCTCTGGACTGCCCATTATTGATCCCTTTCCCGATCCCTTTCCGGATCTTTTTTTGAACAGGACGTATACGATGGTAATGCAAGCTCAACCAGCTTCCTGTCTTTTTGCTATATTCGCGAAACTGCACCAAAGCAAAAAATGCGCCGAAGATAATAGAAGATAATAGTAGTCGCGCTAAATATTTCTGCTCGTTCTGAATAGTTGTTCAACTTGCCCATTAATTCAATCTCCATTCCATAGTATCGCAATTTAAGCCACTTATTTCAGTGTTGGTGAGCTGAGTAAGCTATTCTGGGCACAACGACTCAAACGAGTCTTCGACAGTGACATTACGCCACTTCCAAGACTAAGACTAAGACTAGGCACCTTCAAATCACGCGTTATTTTTATGGTAAAACCATTGCCTCTGAGATTGTGTTATCCGGGCAGGGCAGGGCACAGACCTTTAGAACAAGTGCTGTCACTCCCGACTGAAGAACACCATCGTCTATCGAACTTCAGCGTTTCTTCGTCCAGCTACCCCGTGGTCGTATATATGCGCCGGGCGCAGATTTTTCCATAGCCTTGCGACCAGCGAGCACCTCTACATCAGCAAGCCCAATGTCATTGCGAACCGGCGTGGTGACCCTCATTCAGCGCTTTGGCTGTGCGCTGAACCTTAACGTCCACCTACACATGATCATCCTGGACGGGGTTTATACAATGGAGCACAACCAACCTCGTTTTCATCGAGTCAATGCGCCGGACCGACAGAATCTGGACGAACTTCTAAACCGCATCATCGCCCGTGTCATGCGCCGGCTTATAAGGGACGGCCTGCTCATCCAAGACCATGAGCAGCCATGGCTCCATTTCTAGGAGACAGACATATTTGATACGCTCAATGCAGCTTCTATTCGCTACC
>CALJEW010000124.1 GCA_938074585.1 uncultured Rhodospirillales bacterium
TGCAGGAACGCAACATACGGTCAGCATGCATGGGAACGTTGATATGCGAACGCTTTATATTGACGCAAATACAACCTATCCGTATACAAAGGTATTGTCAGTGGTTGCGGTCTCAAATTATTTGCGCGAACTTATTCTTGCTTTTAAGCGAAGAGCCGGTCGTACATAAAGCCAACAGCCGAACCGGTTTAATGTCACAAATGATCGAGTTAGAGATCGCTCTGGCACGCGATATAACTTTTAGAGTTCCGCTGCCTCATGACCCAAAGTTACAACGTCTATGTGCAGCGCTTTTAAGCAACCCTTCAGATCGGCGTACCCTAGAGGCATGGTCTCAAATTTCAGGCGCTTCTTCACGAACGCTAGCCCGATTATTCGAGCGTGACCTAGGAACGAGCTTTAATCAATGGCGCCAACGCGAACGTTTCCATAGCGCCCTTGAAGCTCTCTCAGATGGGGTCCCCATTTCACGTGTAGCAGCGCAACTTGGTTACCACAGCGCAAGCGCCTTAACGGCTGCGTTCAGTAAAGCAATGGGCGCGCCACGATCAAAAGTGTTAATTGAATAGATTTGTCGCAGTCTCTATCAGGTAGGGTGCAGGTTTGTGAAAACAGCGCGGCCCGAAGATACAGTTTTACCCTCAACCGAGGGTCAGACATCACTTTCCTCAGATTTGGGTAAAAGTGATCAATCTACTTACCACGATCAAGTTTGCACATGATAACAACATGGCCATTTGATTATTTAATGAACCCATAAACCATACACAACCCAAGCCCATTGCCTTATCCAATTTCCTTAGTTGTGAAAAAGGACACTAAGGCTTGCGGGATAACATCTGGATCCATTCCCGCACCCTATCACTTACTGAAACTTTCACATACTCACCTGACGTTCATTCTGTATGTTGCTTCGCTTAAGGCTTGGGGTTTCTGCTGGAACAATGAAGGGGCTTGGTGAATTGAAGATGGGGAGTATTGGGCGTATTAATTAGCGAATTACATAAGGCTAAACTATGAATACATCGCTACTCTGGTTGAGCGTGGGCACAGTGCAGTTTAAAACTTGTTCCATGAATTCCTTATTTATAATGTCGTATTTTGTAAGCATTATTTACAAGCTCAAGATTACGTTCTATTTGTTTTTAACAATCAGCTAGGCCCTTAGCATTTATCGATAAAACATGCTTGATGCTTTAAATATTCAAGGATACGTAGTTTGGGTAATCTTGCCGGTATAACTTACGATGTGCAAGTCCGCGATGGTGGGCGCTGGATAACAGTGGATGTACATAACAGTAAAAAAGCTTCCATTCTGAAGGCTGAAGATCTTGCCAACTCAGCCCGCTATTCAGGCGTTCAGGTGATTGCGGAAAGTGAATATATTGGCTCGCAGGTTATTTTTGAGCGAACTATGAGCGAACCAGACCCCAAGCCAGTCACACTAGTCCCAATCAAAAAGGCACCTGTTTGCGATAAAATGGTTGAGTATTACCAATTAAGTTCCAGAAAAATTATAAGTCGCGTAATGAGAAACCTTTTGGATCAAAGCTCAGTGACAGTGCTTGAGCTGTTATTTGATCGCTCCGAACTAAAGATGTTTGAACGCCGCGGTGCCATGCATGCTCAGCTAATACAGCAAATAGCTGCTACCCAAGCACGGGTATTAGAGATAAAAGCTAGTGAACGCGCTGACATATTATTCCGTATGTTTACGCAAATAACGGATAAGGCTCTTGATTTTGTCGATGATGATGAAGGGCTGAAAGCACTTAAAAATAATGGTTTTAATGCTTTGTTTGATTGCGCAAAGTCGCTGCCTGATGATGAAGTACGCTATTATTTTACCCGCAACGCAATGGCTAAATATTTAAGTGAAGGTGGCGGTTGGGATGCAAAAATAAACCTTATTATCTCAGCTGCCGTTGGCAATTTGAGCCATGAATCAGTTGAAGCTGTTGATGAAATTCTATCTGAAATATTAGAAGGCCCGGCTGCTATAATTGAACTATTGGGTGGGCAATCCGACGCGGCTGTGGCCAATCACGCTATGATACAATTGTGCGAAGGCCGTTATCCAGACCCAAAAAATCCAATAACATCGATTGTTGAATTTAATCAATTGATGGCACATATAAATTTGCCATTGACCCGCACGTCACTTTATCAACAGGTTGCTCGTTATCTGGCAGGAACTAAAACCCTGACCAGGGAAGGTCAAGCCTCTGACCGTGAAGCGTTTATTGGCATCGTCAGAGCTTTGAGTGATGGCACGGGACTAAAGGGCGGGGTTAAAATTTGCAGGGGGGTGACGAAACGAGCTAGACTTGTCCTCGCAAAAAATGACGAAGATATATCCCTGATTGATGCCATATCAGAGATATGTGGGATGCTTCCCAATCGTGCCGGCAGAATAGGCTACCTTCTTGAGTTGCTTCAATCTGACGTCGGAAAAAGCAATTTTGATGTGGTGTTAACGGCGCTTGAGCGAATAATTACCCAGATGAGCTCCTTGTCGATGCTTATTCCTGAAGGTTCAAGTGATGTTGAGCTTAAACAGGCAATAGAAGGATTAAAGCTTAAAGTTAACACGGAAGGTTTGCCTGAAGAATGGCGAAAGGTATTGTCTGATACTTTTAATACCTTAATGGCAAAGCCTCAAATTGTAG
>CALJEW010000125.1 GCA_938074585.1 uncultured Rhodospirillales bacterium
CCTGAATGGGAGTGGCGGCGGATTGGTTCATTTGCGCCCCAACGCCATACAACCAGCCAATGGGGCTCAATAGATTTGAGATTAACCCGCCTTGGTTACGCTTCCAATAAGTCGGGGCTTTCATTTATCCTCTCCAACCGATTTTAAGAAGGGTAAAAGCTTGATAATAAGCGCATCCAATACGCGGGCTTCCGATTGGGCATAGTCATGGGCTTTGATTGCAATTTCAGATGCGGCGTCTGGGTTTTTGAAAAAATCAAATAACGTTTTCGATAAAGTTGCTCCATCCGCAACCTCAACAGCGCCTCCGCACTGGGCTAACTGTTCCTTCATTTTCTGAAAGTTCGACATATATGGACCATGCAGGATAGTGCATTTTAATTTTGCGGCTTCCAATGGGTTTTGCCCCCCTTTGTCGACAAAAGATTTACCCATGAACACGAATTTGCAAAGCCTGAAAAATAACCCCATCTCGCCCATGGTATCAGCTAAATAAATCTGGGTGTCCGTTGTGATAGGCTCGTTTTTGCTGCGTTGGGCAACGGTTGCGCCTAAGCTTCGCAAATGGCGGGCAATTTGATCGCCGCGCGTTGGATGGCGGGGTGCTATCACGGTCAGCAAATCGGAAAAGTTTGATTGCAAGCGTTGATGAGCATCCCACAAAATATCTTCTTCGCCGGGGTGAGTGCTGGCGGCAAACCAATTGGGGCGGAGGTTAATTGTTTTTGTAAGAGCTGCCAAATCAGCCTCTTTCACCGGCAAAGGTTCGACCGCAAACTTCAAGTTACCAACGCAATCTGTTACTGGTGCACCCAGTTTTTGTAAGCGTTTGGTATCTGTGTTTGTTTGCCCTAAACACAGTGTGAAGCTTTTTAAAATACTTTTCATAAAGCCGGGAAAGTGCTGCCATCTAGCAAACGATTTGGGCGATATACGCCCGTTTATCAGGATTAAGGGAATGTTGCGGCGCGCGGTTTCGGTAACAAAGTTTGGCCAAAAATCAGATTCTGACCACAACACCAAATTGGGCTTCCAATGATCTAAAAACCTGCGAACACAAACCATGCGATCAACCGGCACGTATTGATGAATAACCCGAGCTGGCAGCCGTTCAGCCATAAGAACGGCAGACGTAACGGTACCGGTGGTTAATAAAAGTGTTGTCTTCGGGTGATCTGCTTTCAATCGCCCAATAAGTGGTAACAATGACAACGATTCGCCAACGCTTGCGGCATGAAGCCAGATTAAAGGACCGCTTGGTCGGGGGTGTGCAGTTTGGCCTAAGCGTTCAGAAAAGCGATTTAAATCTTCTTTCCCCCTGGCACGGCGTCGGGCCAAATAAAAGGCAATAAGGGGTGCGCCAACCACATCGAAACAACGGTACAGAGTTAAAATCAATTCTCATCCCCAGCTATGGGAGCCGCTTCAATGGGCGTGCGCCCAACAAAGGCATCAGCCTCGTTGGTCACATTGTTTATGGCTGCTTCCAAATCAAGGCGCTGTTTTTCTTGGGCTGCTGCATCGGATTTCCTGGGGATGTAAATCGGGTCGCCCCAAACAATCACATTCCGGCTGAACGGCCATGCGACTAAAAATCGATCCCAATTATTTAAATGTTTGCCGTTTGTTGTTGAATAGGCAACCGGGATAATCGGCACACCTGATAGTTTGGCAATACTAATGACGCCATCTGTTGCGCGCATTCGGGGGCCGCGGGGACCGTCTGGTGTGATTCCCACATAATCCCCGGCCGCCAATATTTTAAGGATCGCCCTAAACGCTTTAGCGCCGCCTTTTGAAGATGACCCTAACGTTGTCTTAATACCCAAATGCCCCACGGTGCGGGCAATGATTTGCCCGTCGCGATGATGTGAAATCAACATGTGAATTTGTTTTTTTGACTCCCAACACAGCGGCATCATAAGCAGGCGACCATGCCAAAAGCTCAATATAAATGGTTGATCGGCCTTCCAAAATTGTTCAGGAATCTCGCTTCGCACAACTTGCCAAAGTCCGGTAAGTCTTACAAATCTGACGTAGCCAGCCCCCAACCAACACAAAGATCGACGCAGGCCGTCGGATCGAATGAAACGCTTGAAAATACTCACCCGACCACCGTTTTTTGCGGTTTGACAGCTCCGTCTTTGTCGGCAAATTGCAGGTCGTATAGGTTTTTATAAGTTCCGCTTTTGGCTAGCAATTGGGTGTGCGTTCCCTGTTCGATAACCTGACCTTTATGTATGACGCAAATTTTGTCAGCACCGACAATTGTTGATAAACGGTGCGCTATGACTAAAGTTGTTCGGCCTTTCATCAGTGCCGCAAGGGCGGATTGAACGTGGCGTTCGGATTGGGTGTCTAGGGCGGATGTGGCTTCATCTAACAATAAGATCGGCGCATTTTTCAGCATCGCACGGGCAATCGCTAAACGCTGGCGCTGGCCACCGGATAAGCGAATGCCTTGCTCGCCGACCCTGGTTTGGTACCCATCGGGTAAATCTTGAATAAAGCCATCAGCAGCTGCATTTCGAGCGGCCTCTTCAATTTTATTTTGTGAAGCCCCTTGCCGGCCGTAGGCAATATTAGCGGCAACGGTGTCGTCAAACAAGGTGACTTCTTGGCTGACCAAGGCTATATTAGCATACAAAGATTCAAGCGTTACATCGCGTACATCCATGCTATCGACCGTCACAGCCCCCGCCATTACATCATAGAATCTGGGAATTAGATTCAAGATGGTTGATTTGCCTGCCCCGGATGTTCCAACCAATGCCACCGTTTGCCCCGCAGGAACGTCAATAGTTAGCCCTTTAAGGGCTTGAATGTCAGCGCTATAGGAAAAGTGAACGTCTTTGAATTGTAGATGTCCGTTAATATTTTCAATTGCTTTGGCGTCTGGCTTATCAGCAATAACCGGTGGCCGGTCCATTATGGCAAAGATGCGTTGCGCACTGGCCAAACCTTCTTGAATGCTAACGTTTAAATTCGCCAATCGTTTCATCGGGTCGTACGCCATTAAAAGGGCTGTAATGAATGAGAAAAAGGCCCCGGATGTTGTATCGCCCGCAATCACGCGTGATCCGCCATACACAATCACAATAAAAATAGCGAAGCCGCCCAACGTTTCCATAATCGGGCGCGCCATTTCACGGGTCCGTGCGGCTTTTAAGTTTAATTTGAAAATGCGCTCAACAACTTCGGCAATCCGTGTTCCCTCATAGTGCGCCATGCCATAGGCCTTAACGACGCGAATGCCTTGGAACGTTTGGGTTAGAATGGTTGTGAAAAAACCAATTTCTTCTTGAGTGTTGGCAGTCACTTTGCGGATCCGCTTGCCGATGCGAACGATGGGGTAAATGGCAATAGGGAAAACAACGAAAGAAACGGCTGCGAGCTCCCAGTCTTGCCAAAACATCACAAATACAAAGCCAATTAAGGCCATTAAATCGCGGCCTAACCCGGTTAATCCGGTGCTGACTGCAACCCGCATTTGTTGCACATCAACGGTAAAACGCGATATCAGCGTGCCGACGGGGGAGTTATGAAAAAATGCTAAATCCATGGAGGCCAAATGGGCAAACAGTTTGTTTTGCGTATCGGCAATGATCCGCAATCCGACATAGTTCATTAAAATGGATTGGCCGTAATTGGCTAATCCTTTGACCAGAAAGGTGGTGATGACAGCAAATCCAACAGGCCAAAGCATGTCAGGATCTTTTGCAACGAACACTTCATCGACAATGGGTTTCATCATATAAGCCGAAAACGCGCTTGCCGCTGCCATAATAAACATGCAGATGACGGCAGAACCGATCCAGCCTAAGTAATGTCGGATGCTTTCACGCCATAGACGGCGCATCAGGCACGACGTCGACTTTGGTTTTTCCGCCGTCGATTCTATCAACGGCATAGATGTTGATTCATTAAATTCAGTCAAAGGCTTACAACCAAATGTTAAGACGCCGCAACCTAACACGGACGCGAGGCAGTTTAAATCCCTGTGTCAGTCAAACCGCGTTATATTCCCGCGACAGTCAGACCGTCGACACGAACTGTTGGGGCATTCGTTCCAAACCGGAAGACCAAATCATCGGCCGGTGTTAGATTTTTAAATATATCGAGCAACGACCCGGCTATTGTGACTTCATTGACTGGGAATGTGATTTCACCGTTTTCAATCCAAAACCCACCGGCACCTCGGCTATAATCGCCGGTAATACCGTTCACGCCCATACCAATCAATTCAGTAATGTAAAAACCAGATTTCACATTTTTGACCAAATCATCGCGCGATACAGTGCCCGCATCCATATACAGGTTGGTTGTTGAAGGCGACGGTGGAGACGAGGTCCCGCGCGATGCGCTACCTGTTGTCTCTAGCCCCAACTGACGGGCTGAGCGCATATCCATGATCCACGTTTGCAACGTACCGTCTTCAATAATATGGCGGGTTTGGGTTGCAACACCTTCTGCGTCAAAGCCTTTGGAGCGCAAGCCCCGTTTACGCAGCGGATCGTCAATAATGTTGACGCCATTGGCAAACAATTTTTTACCCATTTTTTCTCTCAAAAATGTGGTTCCTCGGGCAACCGATGATCCATTCACCGCACTGGCTAGATGTCCAACCAAGGAGCTGGAAACGCGGGGGTCGAAAATAACTGGGACTTGGGCGGTTTCGACTTTGCGCGGGTTAAGGCGGGCAACTGCTTTTTTTGCAGCATTTTTCCCCAGTTCACGGGCATCTTGTAAATCTTCGCCATAGACAGATGTCGAGAAATCGTAATCGCGTTCCATTTCGGTGCCTTCACCGGCAACCACGGAAACACTTAACGAATGACCAGAGCTTTCACGTTGTTGAGCAAAGCCGTTTGTGCCTACAACGGCTAGGCTTGATCGTCCCCATCCGGCTTCAGCACCTTCAGAATTGGTCACGCCTTTGATATTAAGTGCTGCTTCTTCGGCTTCGCGGGTAAGCTGCTCTAATTTGTCACTCGACGGTTCAACCGGATCGCAATCGTCTAAATCTGGAATTTGGGTTGCTAAAAGCTCCGATGGGGCCAGCCCACTATACGGGTCTTCGGGCACAACCTTAGCCATAGCAACAGCGCGGGTAACCAAATCATCCAAAGCTGTGTTCGATAAATCAGAAGAAGAGACAATGGCTTGGCGTTTGCCGATAAAGACCCGCAAACCCAAATCATAGCCTTCCGAGCGGGCCAAACTTTCAGGTTCGCCTTTGCGGCACGCCGTTGATACAGAAATCCCTTCGACGTAGATCGCATCCGCCGCATCCGCACCGATTGATTTTGCTTTATTAACAAGGTCGCTTAAATGCCCCAACGGGTCCGAACTGAAACTCAAATCTTGGCTCCTCAAAGGATTCTGATATTAATTGATAGGGTAATTTGCCAAACCTTAGCCGACGATGAAACCCGTTAATTCATTTAAAGCGCATTTATCTCAATTTAGCATAAATTAAAAAAATGCATGCAACAGGTTTCAAAACCAGAAAAACGGGTTATATATTTGGAAACCTTATACGGTTACAGTTATTCCTTAGTACCTAATTTCTCTGGCAAATTGGTTGATATAACAACATGTCCACAAATACCGCATTGAAGAATGAAGCTCCAAATGAAGCCCCTAGACAATCTCTAGATTCCGCAGTTGTGCGTTTTGCGGGTGATTCTGGTGATGGAATGCAAGTCACCGGGGGGCAGTTTACTTTATCTGCTGCCTTGGCTGGTAACAACTTGGCAACGTTCCCAGACTTTCCCGCAGAAATCCGCGCCCCTGTCGGGACCACGTTTGGTGTATCCTCCTTCCAAATTAATTTTGGCTCCAGCGCCATTAAAACGTCTGGCGATGATTTTGATTTGTTAGTAGCAATGAACCCGGCAGCCTTATTTGTTGAATTGAAGGGCTTAAAACAGGGCGGTATTATTGTTGTCGATAAGGGCTCGTTTTCTGATCGGAATTTGCGAAAAGCCGGGTATGAAGAGAATCCATTGGAAAATGGAATTTTGGATGCGTATCGGCTTATTCAGCTAGATATATCACAATTAACTCTCGACGCAGTTAAGGAATACGGCCTTAGTAATAAAGAAGCGTTGCGCTGTAAAAATTTTTGGACGCTGGGGTATGTCTATTGGATGTTCGCGCATAAACGCAAAGAAACAATCGATTTTTTACGAACCAAGTTTGCTAAACGCCCAGATATTGCAGAAGCCAATATTTCGGCTTTAAACGCCGGGCATTCCCTTGGCGAAACGTCAGAAGCAGCCGATGGCTTTCAAGGTTTTGCTATTCCAAAATCTGAAGATGCTGCACCCGGTCTATACAGAACCGTTATGGGCAGTGAAGCTATGGCTTGGGGGCTGACTGCGGGGGCGCAGTTGGCTAATTTGCACATGACGTTTTGTTCATACCCAATTACACCGGCATCATCCGTTTTACACCAATTATCCAACATGTCTGAATACAACTTATCAACCTTCCAAGCCGAAGATGAAATTGCAGCGGCCTGTGCCGCTATTGGCGCATCCTACGCGGGCAATCTGGGTGTCACCTCTTCATCTGGGCCCGGTATTGCCTTGAAGGGTGAAGCCATTGGCTTGGCGATTGGTATAGAAATTCCGTTGGTTGTTTTGAATACACAACGCGCCGGACCCTCCACAGGGTTGCCGACAAAAACAGAACAATCCGATTTGTATCAAGCGGTATATGGCCGTAATGCCGATAGCCCGTTGGTGGTCTTAGCGGCGCGGTCTCCGGCCCATTGTTTCGAAGTTGCGGTTGAAGCGGTGCGGTTGGCAACTAAATACATGACGCCTGTCATGGTGTTGTCTGATGGATACATCGGCAATGCAGCGGAACCTTGGTTAATTCCAGATATCGACGCGATTGAACCGTTCCCCGTCACCTTTAGAACGGACCCGGAAGGTTTCCACCCTTTTGTCCGTGATGAAGAGACGTTGGCGCGGGCTTGGGCCATTCCTGGAACGCCTGAATTGATGCACCGGATTGGTGGGATCGAAAAAGATTACGATTCAGGACATATTTCATATGATCCGTCGAACCATCAAAAAATGACCGATACTCGGGCCGCCAAAATTAAGGGTATTGCCAACGACATCCCTGCACAAACAATCCATGCGGGTCCCGATAGCGGCCCTGTTGCTGTTGTTGGATGGGGCTCAACTTATGGCTCGATCAACCGAGCAGTCTCGAACTTGCTGGATCAAGGCAAACAAGTTAGCCACATACATTTGACGAATATTTGGCCCTTACCGGCCAATATGGGCGAATTGTTAGCTGACTTTGATAAAGTATTGGTACCTGAAATGAATACAGGGCAATTGCTGACAGTCCTGCGGTCAGAATATTTAGTTCCGGCGAAAGGGATAAACAAAGTGAACGGACAACCGTTTAAAATTCGAGAACTTGAACAGGCCATTACGGCCGAGATGGAGGGTTAAGATTATGAACTCAGTTACGCCCCCAGCTAAGCTCACACCAAAAGACTTTGCCACCGACCAAGAGGTGCGTTGGTGCCCTGGTTGTGGTGATTATGCGATTTTGAAAGGCGTTCAAAAAACCCTTGTCGACATTGGGGCACGCCCTGAAAAGACGGTTTTTATTTCAGGCATAGGCTGCGCTGCGCGCTTCCCTTATTATATGGCTACGTATGGCTTTCATACCATCCACGGCCGCGCCCCAACATTTGCCACGGGCGTTAAGCTCGCCAATCCTGATTTAGATGTTTGGGTTGTTTCTGGTGATGGTGATGCCTTATCGATTGGCGGCAACCATTTGATCCATATGTTGCGCCGGAATGTTAACCTGCAATTCTTATTGTTTAATAATGAAATTTATGGACTCACCAAAGGCCAATATTCGCCAACATCTAGGGCTGGTACGCGGTCCCCTTCTACGCCATTAGGCTCTGTTGATAATCCAATTTCTGCAACTCAGCTGGCTTTGGCATCTGGGGCTCGGTTCGTTGCCCGCTCGATTGATAATCAAATAAAGCATATGCCCGTTGTTTTGGCCCGTGCTCACGCTCACACTGGTACTTCTTTTGTCGAGATTTTCCAAAACTGTATCGTTTATAATGATGGTGTATTTAATGATTTTACGGCTAAGGATAAAGTTGCAAACCAGCAAATTGCAGTTGAAAATGGTCAGCCACTGTTGTTTGGTATAGATAAGCAAAAAGGCTTACACATCAAGCCGGGTGCTTTTGAAATTGAGGTCGTGACCCTTGGTGAAAACGGCATTACCGATGCTGATGTTTTGGTTCATGATGAAACTAATAAAGTTCTGGCAACCTTATTAGCAGGTCTACAAGGGCCTGATTTCCCTGTTGCTATTGGTGTTTTATATTGTGATCCAGCCCCTAGCTACGAAGAAGGGGTTCAGACGGTTAAAGATCGGGTTCCATCGAAAACCAATGGCGATTTAAACGCTTTAT
>CALJEW010000126.1 GCA_938074585.1 uncultured Rhodospirillales bacterium
TGAGCGAAGGCTGGCGTGTTGTTTTATTGGATATCGATGACGATAAGTTAAGCGGTGCATATGACGCCATTAATGACCCTGAGAACACGTTAGCTATTGTTTGCGACGTGTCCATGCCAGATCAAGTCGCCGATGCAGTAAATCAAATCATCTTAAAATTTGAGCGGATAGATGCGTTGGTAAATAACGCTGGTATAGCCGTATTCAAATCAGTCATGGAAACTACGTTCGAGGAATGGTCGCGCATTCTGGCTGTTAATTTAAGCGGATCGTTCATTTGTACCCAAGCGTGCGTTCCTTCCATGGTAGCAGTTGGCGGCGGTAGCATTGTCAACATTACATCGATTTCTGGCGCCCGCGCGTCTATGCTCAGAGTTGCTTATGGAACCAGTAAAGCCGCCTTGATGCATCTAACCAAACAGCAGGCGGCTGAACTTGGAAATCAGGGTATTCGGGTTAATGGCGTATCGCCGGGCCCTGTTGAAACGGCGATGGCTAAACAAGTGCACACACCTGATATCCGGGCCGACTATCACGACGCAATCCCGCTTAATCGCTATGGCACAGAAAAAGAATTAGCTGAAGCCGTTTACTTTTTAAGTAGCGATAAAGCGAGCTATATCAATGGTGAGATTTTGAACGTCGATGGAGGCTTTGCTGCCACAGGCATCGGTTTACCAAGCTTACGACAAGCTGATTAAACACACGTTGATTAAATAAAGTCACAAAAAAGGGGCCTGCTCAACAGCAAGCCCCTTTTAATTTTTTCGAATAGAGCGTTAAGCGTTCGCTTTTTCTCTATTTGCAGCCAACCACTTATCAACAGCGGCAACAGTTTCATCAACCGTATCGTTCTGCATGCCTTTTTGAGCGGCAATCGTTTGGACGACGCAATCAGCACGTTCAATATTTGGAACACCAGCCAACAAAGCCCGTGCAGCTGATGATGGTTTAGCAAGACCAACAGCTGCATTTGCATACTTTTCAAACGGTACTTGATCAGCTTCATCGGCACCAATCGCGCGGCAAACTTCACCAACCCAATTGTAAACTGATTTGGATAATTCAAGGTTTGAATGAACGGCATCTTTAATCGAACGCATGTCGTCAGCTTGAACACAGCGGTAGTTACCAGCCAGTAACATCATCCATTTAGCTAAAGGTACGAAAATAGAATCATGAACCTTCAATTTAACTGGCAATTCAATCTCGGAAGTGCCGTCATTGAAACGAATGGCTTCTATATCTGCTTGAATATCACGAAGGATTTTTGTGTGCTCTTCTTTCTCGAATGCAGCCGCTTTGAAGTTTGTTGGCAGTGCCACTTGAAGCACGTTCAATTCTTCTTCTGGTGGGCGGAATGCTTGGGGGTCAGGGCTACACAAAGTAAAAACAGCCGGATCAAAGCTGTCCCAAACCGTATGATCAGTGAAGCATTTCTTTAAGCCGTCGTAATCTAAGCCCGGAATGCGCTTTAAAAAGGGAAGAGGAGGCATGTTCATAATCGACATACACGGAACTCCAGATTTACCAACAGCATCTAAAAGTTCACGAACGCCAGGGGCGCGATACTGAGGCTCTTGCATAGCAAGCGCAATCAAATCGTAATCAGCAGGGTTTACGTCAGCCGTACCAGCAGCAGTCAATTTACCTGGTGAGTTGCGAGAATCAATATGAACTAAGTCGTCACGGCCCCGGATTGGCATACGCACATGCGCGCCAGAACTGTTAAAAAGCTCAACTTCAGCAGGCAAGCAAACCAAGTTGATATCATGCCCAGCAAGAGCCATTTTAGTCCCAAGCAAGGAGCCGTAAGAAGCCCCCATAATCAAAATCTTATATGCCATTTAAATGCTTCCCATGTTTATTATAATTTAAAGAGGATCAGTTGCCAAAGTTTGGTTTTTAAATCCATTTGTTCTCTGAATAAAGTATACTAATATATTTAAAAGGTCATACATGATCATTATCAGCTAATTCAAGCCAATTCTTGCATTTATACTTACAATCGAGTGAACTTTCAATTTGGTTTCCGCGGGTAAACAACCGATTTGACTGCCAAGTTCTCCGGGACGACAACATAAAGTACCCCCCTCTTGGATTTGACGTAAAAACATTCCTTTAGCAATGTTGCTTCCAGCTTTCGAAAACTTAATGTTGCCATAAAAGGTCTCTATATCTGTTTCTGAAATTGCCACTCGTAATTTTTCAGTATCAAACGATTGTGCCCGTTCGAATGCATCTTTCCAAACCAACACAGCCGCAGCCGCTTGTGCCGCTTGATAAGGCACACCCTTATTATATCCCTGGAATTTGTCTTTGAATACCTTTTCAAAGAAATCAGCTGAGCCAAAGTATTTATCCGTTGTCGCTAACGTTTCAACCCATTGCGTTGGGCATAAAATACCTTCGACAGCACCACCAAATTTATTAATCATTTTAGATGATTCGCAATGAGAAATAGCGATTAACGGCGTTTTTATTTTCATTTCCTTAATTTGGCGCGCAGCTGTTGCAGCCCCTTTTGAATGACCAGAAACCAACAATACGTAAGGCTTTAATGACTTCACTTTGGTTAACGCTGAAGTCATATCAGACAAATCACGCGGCAAATTTTCATCGATTACAATTGTCAGGCCATGCCTTTTGATATCTTCCTTTACACTAACCCGAACATCTTGCGAAAACACATCATCTTCAAAAGCCATTGCAATAGTCACATCAGTTGGTTTTTTGCCATTCTTTTTACCAATTTTAGCTGCAAGTGCTACCGAGCTCCTAAAATACTGTTCAGCTGTTGAAAGAACCGTAAATATATATGAATAGCCTTCGGAAAATAGGGAACGCGAGGCGCTACCGGCCATAATCATCGGGATTTTATATTTTTCTGTTACAGGTGCCGCCGCTGCAGACATTGTTGTACTAAAAGGCCCAAGCAAATATTGTATGCCATTTTCTTTAATTAACTTCTCAACAAGCAAAGCTGTGTGCCCAGGTGAGATTCATCATCGTAATACAAAATCTTAAATTTATAGGTTTTCCCACCGACTTTAATGCCACCCCTTTCATTGATAAAATCTACGGCCATGGTGTAGCCATTTTTAGCATGAATACCGCCTGTTGAATATTTCCCCGTAAACGAAATGGCCGAACCCAAAACGATTGTGTCGCCCTCAACTTTAGCTTTAGCGGGGTTTGAATAATTTAAAGTAAACGTAGCAACACCTGAAGCAAAAGTAGATAAAATAGCATTACGTATGGCCTTGAGAAAGGCTTCTCCATAAACGATTTTTTAAGTTATATTAATCATCCATACACAGGAAATAAATAGCGGGTTCATCCATGTATTCGATCCATAAGCCAGCATAAAATTCCTACTTAATAAAAGTGCAACCGCGTTCTTAATTTTCATACTTTTCGGGGTGCCCACGATTGCACAAGAACCGCACGACCTGATTGTGTTCGCATGACTTTTGGTTTTACCACTTGATCAATACTTGGTGTTTTATCAGCATATTCAAAAGATTTTTTCATATCCGCTAAAGGGATTTCCGCACGATTTCCACGTTCTTTAGCATTTTTATATGCCTGTGTTTTATTGGTAATTTCGCTTAAACGTTCGACGGAATAAGTTCCAAAGCGCTTCCAAATATTTTGAAGAAATTTTTGTGCCTCGTTAGGCAAAAACAACTCAACATCAACTTCAGGCCGACCCCGTGAAAAAGCGATGTATATATTTGGCTCAACCGGACCCAATTCATCAGCAACAAATACAGCTGGCATTAATTTCCGATCAAACGCGACCACGTAATAAGCTTGAGACAAGAAAAGGAGCTTTTGTAGCTTTTGTGGCTGCAAATAAGAACCTTCTTTTATTGACATGTCATCAAAAAAAATCGAAACATCAAGAGCATTATTCACGTCGGCAGGCATTGCTTACCCCTTAAATTTAGGCATCGATAGTGTAATTTAAAATACTGTGACAAGGTAAATTTTTACTTACTTTTTATGGGAGTTCAACTTTTGTGGTTAAAAATATAATAAATAGTACTTAAGCAATAATATTCCGCGTTACTTTCGATAAGGATTCTGACACTTTAATTAGCTCAGCACTTGATTTATACGCCGCTTCGGCCTG
>CALJEW010000127.1 GCA_938074585.1 uncultured Rhodospirillales bacterium
CCGATCATCAATCAAATAAATGGCAAGAGTTGACGGATACAGACCATCAGGAAAACTTGATCCATATTAATGCACGATTACCACATTTACAGAATATTTTTAATAATAAAATTATTGGCGGACGCGCTGCACTTCGAACCACAACGGCGGATCATTTGCCGGTTGTTGGCCCGGCTTTTAATGAGGTTGCTTTTAAGCATGATTATCAGGATTTACGCCACGGGAAACCGGCGAATATCTATCCCGGTGCCACCTATACGCCGGGGGTTTATATGTTGTCTGCATTGGGCTCACGTGGTTTTGCGTTGGCTCCTTTGTTGGCAAGCCTATTGGCTGCAGAAATAACGGGTGGGCCATTTCCTGTTGACGAAGCTATTCACAATCTGGTGAGTCCAGCTCGTTTTCTGGTACGTCAGCTAAAACGCGGGTAAGATAATTTTATATTTAATACTAAAGTTGGAGCGATACCGATAATGAGACTTCAGATGTGTGCATGGCCAGAAGTAGATGCTTATTTGAAAGACAATACTGGGATTATCATCCCGGTTGGTTCCACCGAACAGCATGGGCCAACAGGTTTTATTGGGACGGATGCCTTGTGTCCTGAAATCTTGGCTAATGAAATTGGTGATCGATTGAGTGTAATGATTGCACCCACCATCTCAATTGGCATGGCGCAACATCATTTAGGGTTCTCTGGCTCCATTACGCTCCGCCCGACGACACTAATTGCAATGGTTTGCGATATCATAAACTCTTTAACGCGTCATGGGTTTGATCGGTTTTTCTTTTTGAACGGTCATGGTGGAAATATCGCTTCCCTAGATGCTGCATTTTCAGAAATTTATTCAGAAACTAGTTTGGGAACCGCCGGAGTAAACCGCCCAGCGGTGCGCTGTAAAATTGAAAACTGGTGGAATGGGGATGCGATTAAAGGCATATCTGAAAAATACTTTGCCGATTCAGAAGGTAGTCATGCAACAGCTTCTGAAGTTGCTTTAACTTATTATGGTTTCCCTGATGACGCGGCACGGATTAAACAAGAACGATTGTCGCCACGTATTGCACCAGAAGGGTCAATATATGATGCAGACGATTATCGTTGGCGTTTCCCAGATGGACGCATAGGCTCAGACCCAACTTTAGCGACAGCTGAGATTGGACAGAAGCTATTTGAAGCTTCCGTAGCAGGGATCAGTAAAAAATATCAGGAATTTATAACTGCAAAATAATTAGATTAATCTTTGAATATAAATATGTTGCAGGTTGTTTATAGTCTTAAAAGCTATCCTACTTATAAATTGGTTTTGTTACTGGAATATAGACATGAGGCTTAAAACTTGAATAATAATAAGTTAAAAGGCAGAAAATCTGTCATTGATGATGTTATTATGTTTAATTTGTTTCGCGATAGTGATGTTCTTAGCTGTTTTCATGATCACTTATCTAGTTATATGGATACCTATTCGAACATTTCAAAAATAACTTAGAAGATCATCTATTATTTATGCAGCAGTTTATTTTCAGGCTGCCAAATTACCGTGTCAGATATCTATCAATCGATCGGTGAATCGAAGACAGAAATTATTTGCTATTTAAACTATCTAGAGGCATTGATGATCGTTGAAAATATTCCTTATAAGCTTGATAAGCGCCATAAAGTTCTTACATTTTCTTTTGATTTTGAAAATAAAATCACAGCTGCAATTGATCAGTGTAATAAACGGTATAGCGAACTGATTAATAACAATTTGCACCCGTCAGATAAAAATGGCGACTTAAGCATAAAGAAATATTTGCCCAACTCGAAGAGTTTTTAGATATTTTGGCGTATTTTTTTGGGAAAGAGACGCCGGTCATCGCTTTATTTGGTTTTATTAAATTCATGGAAAGTGATGAAGTTTACTCCAAATTACATGCTTGGTAACAACGTTGGGTCACACATTTCCATACTTCACGACAGTAATAAAAAGAAATGGATGCTCATAATAAAGATCTGGATGCCCATAGGCATTGCACAATTTTGTTTACCGGGTACTTTTGAAGATAGGAGCACTGCTTGGCTAATTGTAGCTGGAAAACCAATTTTTGATAAAAATTCTGTATTTAAAGGATACTTAGGGGCGACTATAGATACTATAGACCAGCGTGAACTTGCTGAGGATTTTAGAAGTAGTCGTAATCGCGTAAATGTATTCAGTGCTCTATCGTCAAATTTTAAATGGGAACTTAATGCTGATTTGACATATAAATGGGTATCTGGAGCCCATAGTAATTGGACGGGAAACAAGGGTAGCAAAGTTATTGGGGAAAACTCAGTGTCACCATTGCCAACCAAGAAGCGATGAAGGGTTACAACGCTAAGAAATACATAAAGCGAACTTGATGGCGCTCCGGACATTCACAAATTTTAATTACCGTGAAGTTTCTGGCCTTGATGTAAAAGATGCCTGGCATCAGTCGAACGGAGTAACCATGCATGCCCAGATGGGATATTTGCGCAATGCCAA
>CALJEW010000128.1 GCA_938074585.1 uncultured Rhodospirillales bacterium
ATTGGGAATGGCACACCATGAAAAACATTTTATGCAAACGTTGGCTGTTTGGGGTGTTTCGTCTGCTTCTTATTTAATGCTACCGGTCTTTGGCCCCTCAAACACGCGTGATATGGTTGGCTAAGTTGTGGGTTTTTCAGCGGCCCTATCAACATTTGGACCTTTAACACGGAACGATTAGAAATTTCTTTAGGGCGTTCTGGTGCTCATTCGATCGACAAACGAATGCTTAATCTCGAACTTTTGAACAAAGTTGAAAAACCCTCTCTTGATTATTACGCGGCAATCCATAGTTTACATAGGCGACGTCGTGGAAATGACATTTCTAATGATATTGTTAAAACTCAACCATAGACATCTGGCTTAATGAATTATCCAGGACTTCGGGAATTAGGCGACAACGAACTGTCGCGGAGAAAGAAAAAAATGCTAAAAAAGTTGGGATTGGTCGGGGCTTTAGTTGGCATCGTCCTGAGTGCTGGACTTGGCGTTTCGGTTAAAGCTGATGCTATTGAAGACAGATCGCGCCAATTTATTCAAGTAATGGCCGATCAAGCCATCCAGTCTCTTACAGCAGATAGTCTTGTCCAGGCGGAGCGGGTTAAACGTTTCCGAGTGCTATTAAATGATAGCTTTGCTGTAAAAAGTATTGGAAAATTTGTTCTTGGGCGGTTCTGGCGCAAAGCGAGTGACGGCGAAAAAAAAGAATATTTATCCGTTTTTGAAGATTTAATGGTCATTTCATACGTCGATCAGTTCGTCCGCTATGCAGGCGAAGGTCTTAAACTCAAAAATGCCCGAACCGAAAACAAAACAACAGTTACGGTTTTTTCAGAAATCAAAGGGTCTGGCGGCGCTAAACCTATTAATGTAGATTGGCGCGTTGGAACCAATGGTACCATCTATAAGGTTTTGGATGTCGTTGTTGAAGGGGCTTCTATGAGTAGCACTTTGCGGTCTGATTTTGGTTCTATTCTTCGCCAGAAAAATGGAAAAGTTTCTGGTTTAATTGATGAGCTGAAGAAAAAAACCTTTTCACTTCAAACAGAAATGCAGAATCAATAGGCTTCCGTTACCTACAACTTATGCAAATTACGGAACATGATTACGACACGACTATTGATATTGCATAAGGCGCATAAAATATGTGTTGCTTCGTATTTATTGAAGCTTTAGGAGGTGCTTTGTGACGAACGAAGAACCCCTAATAAAATTATTGGTTATTGATGATGAAAATATTATTTGTCAACTGATGGGGGCAATTTTGGCAGGCTTTGGTGCGGTTGAAATGGCTGAATCGGGCCAATAAACCTAGGGGAAAGTAAAGATTTTTAAGCCGGGTATGATCAGCTGGGACGTTCAAATGCTAGGCATGCATACGAGACTTGTAAAAAACTCAAAAAAAACGAAACAACAGCATCAATTTTGGTTGTTTTTTAAACTGAAAATAGCTCAAACGAAGTGGAAGAAATGGGCTTGGAAAATAGTTCTGCCGACTTTATCCTTAAACCGATTTTAACACAAATATTCAGCGCCGGTGTATCCAATATTATTAAACTACTCGCTGCAACCCGAAAGTTAGAGCTGTTGGCATCAACAGGTCCCTTAGCTTGTGCCTATTACCGCAGAGACTTCATGGAAACCGGCGACAATGAATTGCTGCGGAGCAAACGGTGCTATGACCTTGAACAGTTTTGAAGCTAGTTAAGAATCACTTTAAGGCTGCAAACGTTATACCTGACATGGAGCCAAGTTCGAACTACCGCAATTTATACAAATTATAACTTAGAGATTTTTTTTAAATGGTACAAGTTAAGTGACCCCCTACATTCGAAGTGAAAATGCTTGTACCAAAAAGCATGCCGTCAATGCTTTTAGGTCGAGAAAGTGTCCACCACTTACCGCAGGAAAACGTTGATTTTGTGACCCTCGATTGCCATCAAGGGAAAGACAATCTATGCCTCTTCTTTTGGTAAGAAAGCGTGTCCTATTTTTGTAGATAAGTAAATTATAAGGCCTAGGAATGGTTGAGGCTTTATAATATCGCCAATTGGTGGAAGAAGAGCTTAACGCGACAAAGGCTTGTACTTAATCCTGTGCGGTTGATCCGCTTCGGAGCCTAGGCGCCTGTGACGGTCGGCTTCGTAGTCTTCGTAGTTGCCTTCGAACCAAACCACATCGCTATCGCCTTCAAAGGCGACGATGTGGGTCGCTAGACGGTCTAAGAACCAACGATCGTGACTGATGACGATGGCGCAGCCTGCGTATTCACTTATGCCTTGTTCAAGTGCGCGTAAGGTTTCCACGTCCAAATCGTTGGTTGGCTCATCCAATAGCAGAACGTTAGCTTGGGATTTAAGCATTTTGGCTAAGTGGACGCGGTTGCGCTCACCACCAGATAACTGCCCAACCACTTTTTGTTGGTCACTGCCTTTGAAGTTAAACTGCGACACATAGGCCCGGCTTTGGATCGTTCTTTTGCCCAGATCAATCTCGTCCTGACCTTCGGAAATTTCCTGCCAAACGGTTTTCTTCGGATCAAGCGTGTCGCGGGACTGGTCGACGTAGCCCATTTTGACGGTCTCGCCAATGCGGATCGTGCCTGAATTAGGCTCTTCTTGGCCGGTAATCATGCGGAACAGTGTAGTTTTACCTGCACCATTAGGTCCAATAACACCAACAATCGCGCCGGGTGGAAGCAAGAAATCTAGATCGTGGATCAAGTTCTTGTCGCCGTAAGATTTGGTGACGCCTTTTGCTTCAATAACCAAGTTACCCAAACGCGCCGCGATAGGTATCACAATTTGAGCTGTATCGGTTGAAATTTCTTCTGATGCGCGAACCAGATCATCATAAGCGGTGATGCGGGCTTTGGATTTGGCTTGGCGGGCGCGGGGTGATTGGCGAACCCATTCCAATTCTTTTTTGATAACGCGCTGGCGGGATGATTCTTCGCGTTCTTCTTGGCCTAGGCGTTTGAGCTTTTGTTCCATCCAAGCTGAATAGTTGCCTTCATAGGGAATGCCGCGGCCGCGATCAATTTCCATGATCCAACTGGTGACGTTATCCAAGAAGTAGCGATCGTGTGTAACCATCAAAACGGTGCCAACGTAATCGCGCAAATGGCGCTCCAACCAAGAAACGGATTCCGCATCTAAATGGTTGGTTGGTTCATCCAGCAGAAGAACTTCGGGCTTTTGTAGCAGCAAACGACACAGTGCGACGCGGCGGCGTTCACCACCGGAAAGCTGCTCGACACTTGATTCACCCGGAGGGCAACGCAGCGCGTCCATAGCGATCTCGACCGTGCGGTCTAGCTCCCAGCCATCAACGGCATCGATCTTTTCCTGCAACTCGCCCTGCTCATCGAGCAACGCGGTCATTTCGTCATCTTCCATGGGCTCGGCAAAACAATTTGAGATCTCGTTGAAGCGATCCATCAAATCTTTTATTTCACCCAAACCTTCAACAACGTTTTCATGAACGGTTTTTGTCGCATCTAGAACCGGTTCCTGTTCTAAGTATCCAACGTTAACCCCTTCAGCGGCCCATGCTTCGCCACCAAATTCAGTGTCTTTACCGGCCATGATTTTAAGCAGTGTTGATTTACCAGCACCGTTAACGCCCAAAACACCAATTTTTACATCTGGTAAGAAAGAAAGTGTAATTCCTTTAAAAATTTCGCGCCCGCCTGGGAAAACCTTGGTTAGATCTTTCATTACGTAAGAATACTTATAACTGGCCATCGGGCGCTCCGGTTTTTAAAGGTTTGAAGACAACTTTGGAAACTCTGAAATACTGTGCGTCTTTTAACGAAAAGTTGGGGATGGCGCAATACAGGGATTTAGGGGTTTTATATGTATGCATGCAAAAGGGTCGCGAAGGGATTAGGAATTATGGATATAAGTAAAAAAGACTTGATGAATTTTACAAAACGAGGGCAATTGAATTGGTAAACATATATTTGGCAGGTGCTGACGTAATAATTGGGATGAGAAAACCTGGACTAAAGAAGAAAACCGTTTAAGCGTGCGGAGCCGCAGTGAACGCCGGACCAAGAAAGAACGCCGGATCAGTGAGCGCCGCAGGAATGGCACGTGGGCTGATGTCCTAATTTGGCAATCCATAAACTGGCTTGGTGGTCTTTGCGTCACCCGGTAAGGAAATGCTAGGGGTTTTAACTGAGCGCGATATTGTTCTTGCGCTTCACTAAGAGGGACAGGCAGTCCCTGAGGCAAAAATTTCAGAAGTTATGACGCGCGGTGTTTAGACGTGCACCCCAGAAGACCGTTTGACCAATATTACTCAGGTTATGACTGAAAATAAAATGTGCCATTTGCCGGTGGCAAAAGATGGCAAGGTCGTTGGCATTATTAGTGCTTCCGATTTTCTGAAACTCATACCGTCCGGCATGTGTCGCTTTGATGTGCTACTGAAATGCCACAAAGCCACG
>CALJEW010000129.1 GCA_938074585.1 uncultured Rhodospirillales bacterium
TTAGAATCCAACGTTTTGTTCCATCGGCATCTTCTATAATTTTTGATTTTTCAGTCATGGGTTATTCTTTCGTACATAAGGACATTTAGCCATATATGCTGTCTCCTTTTACTTGTGCAAGCTATCAAGGATTTCAAATCGAACTTTTTTTATGTGCTGTTGTAATCCCTTGACCGGATAAAAACACGGTATTAACAATACCATTTAACTGGAACAGTGCCTCCAGCCATCTTGCAATTCTATGATCGTATTGGCGCTGATTTATAGACTTTTGGTACTAAAAAGCTTCGGTCTTGTATTTTTGCGTTCCGTGGGTGGACGAGGGGCTCGTGTTCATTGGTGTTTATGACGCTTGTCGTTTTGAACTTGATTGCGGAGGCGACCACAACTGGTACGATGATGGCAATCGGCTTGATGACAGTACCCGGAGCTGCTGCTCTTAGGTAGTCCCAATATTCGGGCGTGGCCATTGCCTATGCAATTAGAATTGCAACGTTTTCCAATGTACTGGTTTTTTTTGGTAGGATATCACTTAACCCTGCCACCGGAGCCAATAATTATTATGATTGCAGTTGTTCTATTCGCTCTATCGGTTTTATTTAGTTGCTAAAACGGGTTTAATCAACGCTTCCGTCATCCGGCTCATTTAGATAGTTATGCTTTAGAAAATGGGAATAAAAATAAATTTGTCGACAACCAAGGCGGCAAAAATGCTTGTTAGATAGAAGATCGAGAAAAAGAACAGCGGGCGGGCAGTCTCGACATCATTAACTTTCCATAAGCGCCAGCACCGACGCCAAAATTCAATGCCTAATACAGCTGCAATTAGGCCATAAATAAGACCGGACGATTGCAAATATACCGGTGCCAAAGAGGCCGGAATTAACAAAGCCGTATATATAAGCATTTGCCGCTTGGTTTCTTTTTCACCAACAACAACTGGCATCATAGGCACACCCGCTGCTTCATAATCTCCACGGCGGAACAAAGTCAATGCCCACGTATGGGGCGGCGTCCACAGAAAAATGATGGCAAACAGTGCTGAGGATGCCATGCTGATATCACCGGTAACAGCCGTCCACCCGATCATGGGAGGGAAGGCACCCGCAGCGCCACCGATCACAATGTTTTGTGGTGTGCGGCGCTTTAGCCACATGGTGTAAATAAAGACGTAATACAAAATAGTGAAGGCTAATAAGCACGCAGCGGCATTGTTAACCATCCATGCCATTACACCAACGGCAATAACCGACAAAGCGACACCAAATACTAGGGCTTCTATGGGGTTCATACGACCCGCTGGTATGGGCCGGTTCATGGTTCGCTCCATGATGATATCTATGTCTTGGTCGTACCACATATTAATTGCACCAGAAGCACCTGCACCTATAGCAATACAAACAACTGCGATAAATCCGACTTTGGGGTCGATTGATCCCGGGGCCAGTAACAATCCGACGAATGCCGTGAAAACAACCAATGACATGACTCGCGGTTTTAAAAGCAGGGCATAGTCTTGCAAACGAAAGCGCGGTTGGCGATTATCTTGATTTGTTTGATTTTGATTTTTTTCACCAGTTGGGCGCACGGAACACTCCAAAGTTTGGGGTTAGTGGGCAAGTTATAAGCAACACTCGCATAACAATCCAGCCCTGCGAAAGGAGTTATTTCGATTGCCGAAGCAGGCGGGCTGCAATCCAAATGAACATAACACCACCGATCACAGCAACCAATGCTCCGACACCCATCATGTAAAGGCCAACCTGAGCACCTAATGCCTCAATTCCTTGGTCGTCACCGGCGGTTTTTCGTGGAGCCCCATATCCGCCAGCTAAAAATAGGCCTAGGGAATGGAACGTTTGTCCAACAGCATAACACCAAATTAAAGCGGTTAAAGATCTTGTTCGTTTGCAGGCAGTACCGATGACAGGGTAAAGGAAACAAAAGAACAAGCCGATAAAGGCTAAGTTAACGCCGCCAATAACGCCATGATAATGCGCTGGTGTGCGGGTATCAGCGCCATCAACGAACAGGCCCAAATACCCGCCTAATCCAAAAACGAATACAGATAGAATGAGCAATAGAAGTGCTGGGTCCTGCCAATCTAAGTTACCTACGGTATTTTTATGGGCCTTGAAATTGAAGGCCGCGGCGACAACAAAGATAAGTGTTGGCGGGGCCATTCCGAATTGTGCCCATGTAAACGCATTGCGGCCATCGTAGCTGGTTGGGTCGTAAATAAGTGCGAGGCTAAGCAATCCGATGGCTGCGATGGCAAAGTAGCCAATCAGCGCTTTGAACAGGCTTGGAGCAATAATGGGTTTGCCAATGGCAATGCCGCCTAGAATATACCAAGTAACAATCATCAATAAGGTGTTCTGGTATTGTAATACATGCCCGCCCGCCCAAAAAACATCTTCATTAAAAGCGGCATCAATCGGCGTATCCCATCGAAAGCCCAAAGAAATGCCAAAGCAGACGAGAGCCGCCATATATAAGACACCACCAACAGCCACCCCTTGTGATACAGGATCGAAAGCTCCGTCGTGGTTTGAGATATTTATTAGAAAGCGAATAAATTGAAGGGCAATTGATAAGGCAAAAACGCCAAGGCCAGCATAATATAGAGGATCTATAATAACAGGAACATAATTATTTAAGGAAGCTTCGCCCCTGTCCATAAGCGCTGGAACAAATAAGAGAACAAACGCCACAAGACCAAGTACTATAGCCATTGGGCCTAAGTTTTGTGCATGGGGAGAGCCGTTGGATAATCGATATGTAGATACGGTCAGTAACCCGGCTAGTAGACTTAGGAACCAAACGACGAATGAAAAGACGACGTGTATAACTAGACCCTTTTGGAAAAACTGTAAGGGCCACGGGAAAACGGATTGCACATTCGGCACTCGTGATATGGCAAGTAAAAGAGCAAAGACGCCAGCAAGTCCCAACGACAATAAAGCTAAAGCGGCCCAGCCTTTTAATTCACTTTTGGCAGCTGGAAAATCCATAGTGGCTTGAAAACCGCCAATGATACTCCAGCGTTGACGCTGATTCGATTGGGTGTCGACGAGCGTATGCGTATTAGATTGGGGCATGGGGATAAAGATGAACCGCCATTACATAAACAACAACCCCAGAAATGCCGACAAAGACCCATATAGGCCATGTCCAACGTGCGAATCGTTTGTGCTTTTCGAAGTTACCGGTGAGCGCCCGGTACA
>CALJEW010000130.1 GCA_938074585.1 uncultured Rhodospirillales bacterium
CCAAAACTGCGTGGCAACAAAAAAACGGTTTCATAAGGCTCAGGTAAAACAGCATTATCATCTCCTGCCCAAACCTGAGAAGGCGCAAAGAACGTTAATGATGACGCAACCACGTATCCGCCTATTGCTGCAAAAGCTAGCAGTCGAATATTTTTAAAATTTAGCTTCATATTATTCCGTCACCTTAATAGCTTCGAGTTATATAGTTGAAGAAGCCTGTTGCCACAACAAAAGTTAACGGCTATTTAAGGCGCATTTATCCAATTATAAACACAACATATAGAAGATTTGTCAAAAATAAGGTTACAATCACTAAATATTGAACCTCGAGCGATAACATTTAGCTCCAAACACATAAATGGCACCTTTTTAGACGTTCAATTTTTCTCTGATCATTAATAGATCCTGCCAAGAAGCCCGTTTTTGATTAGGTGTTTTAAACAAGGATTCGGGGCTGAACATGACCGTCGCATCTATTGGAATTTCAAGGGCTGCAGATTTATAACTAAACCAACGCCCACGTAATCGGCCGACACCCTGACTTTCACCCAACAACGCCTTGGATGCAGATCCACCTAAGGTAATCAAAATTTTGGGCTGAACGAGTTCAATCAATCGTTGGATGAATGGCAAGCAAATCGCCGCTTCTTTTTCCGTTGGCGTTCGATTTCCGGGCGGACGCCAAAAAACAATATTTGATAACAAAACATTGTTCCTTTGAACACCAATTGATTCCAGCATTTTATCTAAAAGCGCTCCACTGGGCCCAGCAAAAGGCTTTCCCTGCCTATCTTCTTGAGCTCCAGGCGCGCCTCCAATCATCATCATTTTTGCTGACGGAGCACCTTCAAAAAAAACCAAATTTGTCGCTGTTTTTCTTAGGCCGCATCCCTGAAAGCCCATCAACGCAGAGCGCAAAGCATCAACGTCACTTGCCCCAGCAGCAAGGTTGCGTGCTGCTTTTACCAATTCTTCACTGGCTTGGGATGGCGGCGGTGTTGATTCAGCCCGGCGGCGGGTAACTGTTGGGTTAGGGGCTTTGATCGAGGCGGCGGACGCTTCTACCAAAGAAAACCGATCAACCGGTGCATCGCCAATGGCTTCATCGACACCAATATCAATATGCCAGCGTAAGATTTCACGCACAGAGTTCATTTCAATCATTTAATTAAACTAACACAATCTATGGCTTGATCCACCTTATATATTGCACGCATTGTGGACAAATTGATTATGGGAAGCTCTGAAATCCTGTGTTATAAATTTTGTATTATTAGGCTTTAGGAGAATAAGACGTGAGCGAAGAACAAGTGCGCGAATCAATGGAAGTCGATGTCGTTATTGTGGGTGGTGGGCCAGCAGGTTTATCCGCGGCAATCCGGCTTATGCAATTGGCATCCGAAAACGAATATGAAATCACTGTTTGTGTTGTCGAAAAAGGTTCCGAAATTGGCGCTCACATTTTATCAGGTGCGGTGGTAGACCCCATTGCGTTAGACGAGCTTATCCCTGATTGGAAAAAAAAGGGTGCCCCGCTTAACACCCCTGTAACTGAAAATTTGCACTGGGTTTTGAGCAAAACATCGAAATCCACTCTGCCCCACATCCTTATGCCTCCTTTATTGAGTAATGACGGCTGCTACACTCTGAGCCTTGGTAATTTATGCCGATGGTTGGCTGAACAAGCAGAAGCGCTAGGCGTCGAGATTTACCCAGGCTTTGCTGCTGCCGAAGTTCTATATGATTCAGACGGTGCCGTAAAAGGCATCTCGACCGGCGACATGGGTTTGCAAAAAGATGGAACCCCCGGCCCGAACCACGAACCGGGAATGGAATTACATGCTAAGTATACCTTTTTTGCAGAAGGAGTACGCGGCCATTTATCGAAAGAAATCATATCCAAATTTGAATTAAACAACGAGTCTGAGCCGCAAACTTACGCCCTTGGCATCAAAGAGCTTTGGGACGTCACCCCTGAAAAACATATCGAAGGGCGCGTCATCCACACCCAAGGCTGGCCTTTGAAAGAAACCGTTGGTGGTGGCTTTATATATCATCAAGAAAACAATCAGGTCGTCATTGGATTTGTTGTTGCCCTAGATTATGAAAATCCACATTTATCGCCGTTCGATGAAATGCAACAATTTAAAACCCACCCTGAGATCCGCCCATTATTAGAAGGCGGACGGCGTGTTGCTTATGGGGCACGGGCGATCAACGAAGGCGGATTGCAATCTGTTCCCAAACTAACCTTCCCCGGAGGTGCCTTGATTGGCTGCTCAGCTGGGTTTGTTAATGTTCCACGCATCAAAGGGACGCACAACGCCATGAAAACGGCCATGTTAGCCGCGGAGGCCGCCTTTGCATCGATTAAGGGGGGCAGCGAGGGTGGCGACGAGTTGACGGCTTATGAGGAGGGTTGGAAAAAATCTTGGGTTTATACCGATCTGCATAAAGTCCGTAATGCCCGCCCGGCGCTGGCTAAGTTCGGCATTAGATTAGGCACTTTGTATGCTGGATTCGACATGTGGTTGAATAATTTGGGCCTTGGGTTTTTATTGCCTTGGACCATGGGGCATCATCCAGACCACGCACAACTCAAACCCGCTGCCGATTGCCCAAAAATTCAGTACCCAAAGCCTGACGGTGAAATTACTTTTGACAAATTATCATCGGTTTTCATGTCCAGTACTAATCATGAAGAAAATCAACCTGTTCACCTAACCTTGAAAGACGATGCTGTTCCGGTTGCTATAAACCTAGGCAAATTTGACGGCCCAGAAGTACTTTTTTGTCCAGCGGGTGTTTATGAATACATTGATGATGGCGCTGGCAGTGCGGACAGTAAAAAACTACAAATTAACGCTCAAAATTGCGTTCATTGCAAAACCTGCGATATTAAAGACCCAACCCAAAACATCAATTGGGTTGTCCCTGAAGGTGGTGGGGGACCAAACTACCCGAACATGTAGTCGTTAGGCCTTTTAAGTCGGCCTAAATTGGACAAGACTGTTTTAATTTAATCAAAATGAGGCCTATGACCCTATTTTTTCATCTACCCAAAACTATAGTGGGCTTATGTGCTGCGTCATTAATTGCACTAGCTGCTAACACTACGCGAAGCGAAGTCGCCCCAATCGCACCAGGGCTATCGCCGTTTGGAAATTACTTGGCCGGTCGTCACGCAGAATCAGAACATGATTTATCGATAGCCGCTGATTTTTTAAAAGCGGTTCTGGATCAGTCGCCAAATGTTCCAGACCTTAGGCGCAGGACTTTTGTATTGTTGGTCATGGAAGGGCGGATTAAAGAAGCTCTGCCTTTAGCGAAGGGATTATATAAAGAACTACCCAATGGCTCCATCACGAATTTATTTTTGGCAACAGATGAGTTTAAACGTAAAAATTTTAAAGCAGCAGCTGAGCGCTTAGCAAGTTTACCTAACAAAGGGTTGTCAGGGTTATCGGCTCCGATTCTATTGGCATGGGCATTAACCGCAGAAAAAAAAATTGCCGAAGCTTTGGTGGCACTGAAACCTTTAGAAAAAGAAAAAGGTGCCCGCGCTTTGCATGATTTACACAAAGGGTTGATCCTTGATTTTTCTGGCCGAACAGCTGATGCACAAAAAATCTATAAAAGCTTGGCCATACGAGAAAACGCACTTAGCTTTAGACAAACCCAACTGATGGGGAATCTCTACGAACGCTTAGGGAAAATAGATGCAGCAACGAAGCTGTATGATCTATACCAAAAGAAAAATCCGGACACGAGCTTGTTGTATGTGGCGCGCGAACGGTTAAAATCAAAAGTTATACCAAAGCCCATTATTACATCAGCAACGGACGGTGCAGCAGAAATATTTTTTGGCATTGCCAATTCCCTGCGCCGACAACAGGCCCGTGAAACAGCATTGCTTTTGGCTCAGCTGGCCCTTTATTTGAAATCAAATTATCCGATTATGCGCGTTCTTGCGGGAGAAATTCTGGAGATGGATGCGCGCTATAAAGACGCCAACTTTCATTATGGGACCGTACCTGAAAAGTCCCCTTTTAAGCAAACAGCGCAAATGCGGGTTGCCAACAATTTTTATAATATGGGCCGTACCGATGAGGCCATTGTCATTGCACATGCTGTTGCAAAAGCGCGGCCCTATGACCCGGAGCCTGTCCGTGCCGTTGGTGATTATTTACGAGCAACTGAACGCTATAAAGAAGCCATTCCCAAATACGATGAAGCCATTCGCCGCGCTGGAATTTTAAAACCGACACATTGGCGATTGTTTTACACACGTGGTATTGCTTTAGAACGCGTGAAGAAAATCAAACAATCAGAAGCCGATTTTCTAAAGGCATTAGAGCTTCAACCCGACCAGCCGTTCGTTCTGAACTATTTAGGGTATTCATGGATCGAACAGGGGCGTCATCTAAATAAAGCTCAAGATATGATCCGTAAAGCGGTTAGTTTGCGCCCAAACGATGGATACATCATCGACAGTTTAGGCTGGGTCTATTATCAGCTTGGTAATTATGATGATGCCGTGGTTGAACTTGAACGGGCTGTTCAATACCGCCCCGAAGACCCGATTATTAATGATCACTTGGGCGATGCGTTCTGGCAGGTCGGACGGAAAAAAGAAGCCCGGTTCCAATGGCTACATTCGTTATCTCTCAAGCCAAGTGCCAGCGTTGAAAAGCTAGTTCGGGATAAATTAAAAAATGGCCTTAAGCCAATCACCAATTCGATTGTAAAAAAAGAATTACCCGCCCCGAAAAAAAGGTCTAACCCTTCTCAATGACTGAAATTATTAATGCCATAACAATGGTAGCTCCAGCAAAAATTAATCTGTACCTGCACGTGACGGGTAAGCGTGATGATGGCTATCACCTGCTTGATAGCTTGGTTGCTTTTGCTGGCGTTCATGACATTATTACAATTGTGGCGGCCAATCAGCTAACGCTCATCAATCAAGGTCCGTTTGGTGAAGGGCTACCAACAACCGCTGATAATCTGGTTATACGTGCAGCCGAACAATTGCGAAATTTGACCGGCGTTATGGACGGAGCCCAAATAACTCTAACAAAAAATCTGCCCATTGCATCGGGCATTGGAGGCGGGTCCGCGGATGCGGCGGCGGCTATAAAGGGCCTTGTTCGCCATTGGGGCATCCACCCTGGCCACCATGACTTGTCTGGCCTAGCCCTTGGATTGGGAGCAGATGTTCCCATTTGCCTTTACGGCCAAGCCGCGTTTATGGGAGGGGTAGGAGAACAAATTGAGCCCATATACGGATTACCCGAAGCACCCATGGTTTTAGTTAATCCAAGCGTTGGTGTTTCAACCACTTCTATTTTCAAAGCCCGCAAAACCGGTTTTTCCACAGTCCATCGGGTCAATGAGACTCCTTCTTCTTTTGATGAGCTCATAGAATTACTAACAGATAATCGCGGCAACGATTTAATGGAACCCGCCATTCAAACGGAACCGATCATAGGTGATGTGATAAAGCAGATTGAATTAACAAGGGACTGTCAATTGGCCCGAATGTCTGGGAGTGGTGCCACTTGTTTTGGTTTCTACAACACACAAGTAGAGGCTGATATGGCGGCAAGCGAGATAAAAAACACACATCCCGAATGGTGGGTTGTTGCAACTCGGCTCGTCAGTAATGCGCGCACTCTTTAAATATTTAGCGTTTTCCACCTGCTAGTTTTTCGGCTTCCGGTAATTGGTGAAGCCGAAGCATGGCAATACACCCCAAATATGGCCCAATTGCCAATACAGAAAACCCATATTCCCACCCAAAGTAACTTACAACCACGGGTACCAAATGAATGGTAAATAGCGTCAGTAAAAATCCAGCACAGGTTTGAATGGTGAGCATTGTTCCAACCAAAGATTTTTCTGATAATTCGGCAACGCTGGCTGAAAATTGTGCAGAGTCAGCAATAATCGAAACGCCCCAAATCAAACAAATGATTACAACTAACCAAGGGGCGGAACCGTATAAAGGTCCAATGATCAACGCGCAAGTGCCGCTTATCACCATGGCCAAGATTGTTGATTTTGTGCGCCCCCATCGATCTGCTAAATACCCGCCCCCAATGCAACCAATGGCCCCAATTCCAATTGTTGCAAAGGTCGCATATTTTGCCCAAAAGAAGGCTTCCTCCTGAGGCATGGATTGAGTAAAACTGGCACTCAAAAAAACACCTATCCACGCCCACATGGCATACAGTTCCCACATATGGCCCAAGTATCCAAAGTTTGCTAATCGCACGGCCCGGTCGGTAAAAGCTTTCATAGCATTCTTTGTTTGGAACTTTTGCGAGGCAGCTTGATTGGGGCCTAATGATGTAAAACTTACTATCACCGAAGCCGCAATTGCAGCAGTTGATGACAGCTCAATGGTCAACCGCCAATTAACCCCGCCCCATGCGTTAAATAAATGTGGCGCAGCAGATCCCAGCGTCAATGCACCAACCAATATGCCAACCAATAACCCCAAATCTACGTTTGCCCATCCCGCAATGAGTTTCATGCTGGGCGGATAAATACCCGCCATACACATACCTGTGATAAATCGGAGAACTAGAGCGTTCATGCTTGCTGGTTCGACATACAACAAGCCAAAATTCACAAACCCTGCAATTAAAGCGGACAGAGTAATTAAGCGTCTGGGGTCGATACGGTCAGCCAACCCCAACAAAGCGCTAACCAAAGCGCCGGCAACGAAACCAATTTGAACGAAGCTGGTAAATAATGAAGATTGTAAAACACTAAGACCAAATTCAGCGCGTAAAGATGGTACAACAGCTGTACCTGAAAACCATAAAGCTAGTGCTAAAATAACCGTGATAACCAAAATAGAAACAGATCGTATTTTACCTGCAAACATTTTTTCACCCGAATTCATTACATAATTTTAATAAGACAACAAGAATCGGGCGACTTGTCTAGAGGCATCTTGGCCAACATATCCATCAACTCATTTAAAAGGATACAAAAATGACTGCTACACAATTTATCACTTTTCCACACAAAACCAGAAAAAGCTGCCGGGGTGGGGCATCCGATGTCAATGGGAAAAAACCTGAACCTTATATTTCTGATGGCTCTAGCATTCCTCGTTGCCATAGCCTTAACGGTGTTGCAATGGGTGATGGTTTTTTACTTCTTGCCCACCGACCCCTTCCCCAATGCCCAGCTTTATGCCGAGGTTGGCCCTATTTTGATTTATAGCAAAGATTGCCAACACTTAGGTAATTTATCAAAAGTTCCAAAAATATTCTCAGCGGAAATCAAATGATTATCCGTGGTTATGTTGTTCTGAACAGAATTGTTGAAGATACTGGGCAACTCATTGAGACAAAGAACATTCAAGTGGCAGCAAAGTATCTTTTTAAGAATATCGAAATTTCATACCTACATGTCAGATCGGGTTCTAACAATTGCTTTCAATGTCGAATTAAGCGGGAATGAGAAGACGGTCTCATTTATGGGTTTCATTCTATTCTTTCGCCACATCAAAAAAAGACTTAAACACGCCTCCGATGCCGTTGGCTTTTCAAACAAGGCGCGGTATCAAAATTGTGATTCTCTAGCTCATCAGTGGGGACCGCTATAACTCGGATGTCTGATGGCACTTCACCTTCAAAGAAAACCCAATACTTAGCCCCTCAGCAACCACCTCAAAAACGTTTACCGGCTACCAAATTCCAGCACGACATCCATTAGGATGTTTTGTATTTAAGGGTCTGTTCCAAAATTTTGCGGGTATTTGACTGAACTTCGCGTAAGATTACGGTTGATCAGAGACCTCCTTAAACTCAATCAATTTCCCCCGAGCCAACACATGCCCAACTGGCACCCAAGCCTGCATTACCCGTTTCCTTAATTTAAAGGTAACCACCCGCAATTCTTTTAGTAGGTTCGCAACAATCACCGCGTCGCTTCTCCCCTTCATTAAATCACGCTACACATTATGGGTATTGCCCAACGATACCAACATACTGAAATTTGGATACTGCCGCTACAGTCAACCCCATAGCCAAATGTGGACCATCGGCTGAAATATGAATATCGCCAATATTTAGCTTTTCTGATTTATCCAAATAGTCACAAACGCCCCCTTCAGTAGCAAACAACTCTTGGGTCCGCTAGAACAACCCTTTGCTCCGCATTGGTTAATATTGTGGTGCTGCTTCGACGGGCAAATAACTTTACCCCATAAGCATCGTCAAGAGCCCAAACATGAAGGCTATTGCGTGTTGCTTTAACCTTAATTAATCCGCTGCACTTTAAAATCCGCCCAATTGGGCAGCAGTATCAAAGAGCCTGAGCTGTGTTATGCGCAATTCGATGATGCTCCAATTATAAATTTAATTGTCGTTTAGTTTTTTATAGTATAAATTTGGAAAATAATAAATAAAGTGGGGAAAACAGTACTCTTTTTTTATTTCTCAACAGGAACACCTGAAAATGTCTAACTCAACCCCAACGGATTTTATGGACCCCAGCGTCCCTGACACCTTGCCACTTTATAAAATCCCAATCATCAAAGCGACTGCCGAGAACTTTAAAGAATACGGCACTATCGTAACGGACCCAACGGCCCACCCTGTAGAGATCGTTCAATGGCCACAACCCGATTGGCGCCCGGTTGATTCAGGGACTGGCGATGAAGGTGGATACGCGGAAGGGACTTTCACGTTTAGGTGGCAGGGTGATATTTTGTATGCTGAAAATAAAGCAGTTAACGATCAATACTTGCTGGGTTGGTCAACACAGCCGAGCAATGCATCCCGTGACCAACAAACGGCCCCACGCGATTTCCTTAATATTTGGCACGCCAATTATCACCCCGATGGAGGGCAGCTATTTCATCCAACGGACTGTCAGCCTTTTGTCGCAGCCCTAGCCCTTCCCGGTGACAATGTTCAATTGGAAGACTGGGTCGCTTTCTATTGCGATGGCAGTTTTGGGATCTGTATTCACCCCAACGTTTGGCATGAGGCAATTGCACCTATAAATGAAGCCGCCGATTTTTATGACAAACAAGGCCGAGTTCACGGCCGGGTAAGTTGTGATTTCACAAAAGAGTTTGGACATTTCCTATCTATCCCCCTGCGCCTACCTGATTAAGACCTTACAAAAAAATGTACACAATACTATTTCTGGATAGTGCTACATAAGAATATTCTGGCCTAAGACAACATTGATTTATGGAATTTTGGGCGCGAAAACAAGTTTGCGCTTATATAGTAAACTTATCCTGTTTATTTTTGTGACCAGGCGTTTCCCTAACCACGGCCTTGGCCTGGTTTCCATCGATGCCATGGTTGCAAGAATCAAATACTTATTTAGACACGTGGCACACCACCATTGGCTCAATGCTATTTATGGGGGCCTTTTTAACTCATACAACGTAAGCACTAATATGTTTGTAGTAACGGCGCAATTTCCGCATGCCCCCATGTCCCCACGGGCAGTAAAACAAATCTATTTGGGGTTAACGGCACCGTTCATTCTTGCTGCCCATATGTTTGACACGCGGTCCCCTGGCGCGGAATTTTGAAATTTACTGCGTCTATCGGCATTTAAACCCACGCCTGCATCGACTTACACGCTTGACTTCGTATATACCCACACTATGCCAAAGTCCTAAACACCGCTCTCGCCTTTGCTGTATTCCTTCCCACATTGGCCCTTGCTGGACATGTTGCAACGGGAAACCGTATCTTTTAATTGGCTTAACAAGAAGAATAGGTTGCATCGCTGTTTCCAAAAGTAGGGGCTCACCCTCGGATGACGGTGCTAACCCTTGCCCGTGGAACCAACTTCCAGATCGGGTTTATGGTTTTCCTGATATCTCTTTTAACCGCCCAATATATCCGTGCCTTTGTTCGTGTGCGCACGAACAAAATGCACTTATACTATACAGCCAGAAACAAGATTGGAGAGCTAAAACTCTACACAACAATGCTCGAATCGATCCGCGCAGCTGGTTTCCCCAAGCGTCGGTTTGTTGCGGGCGGAGCCGCTGCTCTACGTGCCGGGTTCGAATTGGCAAAGAGCTCAAAGGCTTGCCACCTGCATCGGAACAAGAAGTTAAAATTTTATAGTGGATCACTGAAACCCCATCAGGTCGTCTCGCCTGTCAGCTCCACCCCACAAATAATGTCGAAATTGCAGCCCTGGTTAAACTGGATGCCGGGCCAGACCAAGCCGCACGCCGGTCTGGATATCGCCAAGACCGCGAAATGAACGTTGCCTTTTTGTTTTTGACTTGCGCGGATCTACCAAATTATCTGAAGAACGCTTAACCTTTAAGGTGGTTTTATCTTAAATCTGTTTTTGCTGAATTGGCCGAAGCTTTGCTGGAGACTAATAGCCACTACTGCCAATTTTTTGGGACGGCATTCATGCTATCTACAGCTTATCAAGCCCCCCAGAACAAGGCTGTGTTGAATCCATATGCGGGATGTTACAACGCTCAGGCACTCTAGATGAGCGCCTAAAAGACGAATTGGTAGAAGAGTTAAAAAATGGCATTGGCATTCACACAGGTGGAGCGATTGCTAGCTCCATGGGGCCACCCTCATCCCCTATTGTTTTATCCACAGGCGATAGCGTAAACATTGCCGCCCGACCGGAAGCCCAAACTAAAGAATTCAGTGTACCTTTGATTATCCTTGACTACTGTTGCGGCACGTAGCGGTATTGATATAGACAGAATTGACTAACTTTCTATCCAAGTTAATGGCCCACTGGCTCTATCACAGAAAGAACTAAAAAAAGTCGAATAAATTACGTTTCCATGGCTTGTGATCCCCGATAAATAGACTTATGTTCCGGCTGTTCGCAAGAGCATCGGTTGGGGCGTAGCCAAGTGGCCTAAGGCACCGCTTTTTGGTAGCGGCACTCGGAAGTTCGAATCTTCCCGCCCCAGCCACTCGTTTTCTACAAGTCATCAGAAAAAACGGCTGATTTCAAATCTGATTACTTTTCTCAAAAATTACCAACATTATTCTATGACAGTGATTGTGAACAATCAATGACAGCGCTTACTTATTTGTTTAAGTAAGACGACACCGTCACTTTCTCTAAGACTTCCAATGTCCTGCGAAATCTCTCTTGCTAACCAAAGCAGGTCCATGCACCTTAATCAAAAAGACTTATATTACCTTTAGTGATCTTGTCGAGTGTTAGTGTTAGCAACATTTATTAGTTTCTGATATGTTTCTTTTATGCATATAGCTTAAACATTCCAGAAAGTCAGATGACAAATACAACCAAAATAAACGACAATGTGTTCTACCAAGCTTATGATCGTGCTGGTCAGGGAACAATCCTAAAGGCCAAGCATGTTAGGCAATTTTTTATAGATTTTGTTGAGTCTTCTGATTTTGGACCTGAAATGTCCGTGCTGGAATTAGGCTGCGGCAATGGTTTATTTCTGCGCTACCTTAGTAAAATTGGCGTCGAAGAATTTATGGGAGTAGACGGTGACCCTCGAATCCTCGAAGAGCTTCCATCAAATTTGGTGTCCGTAGTGCATATCTCTGATTTTACAGATTTTTTTGTTTCTGATATGGCCAATCAACGATTTGACCGTGTTGTATTGTTTGATGTACTTGAGCATTTTTCTCCAGACGACGCTGTTGCTTTATTAAAATCGATAACAAACCTATTAACCAGCGATGGAAAAATTGTCATTCGAGTGCCTAACATGTCTTCACCATTGGCTATGGATGTTCAGTATAATGATGTAACACACCGAACTGCGTTTTCACCGGGCTCGATCCGCCAAGTGGCAAGTGTTGCTGGATTGGAACCTGTCATCATTCGAGCACAAGCCTATACTTCAAGGTATAAGGAGATACGTGAGCGAATACTAACGACAATATTATCTTGGTTTATTGCTATGCCGCCAAAGATTTGGTCGCCCAACATGATAGCTGTTTTGAAAAAAATAAATCCAAATTAATAAACTTACTGTTGATGTGTATTTGTTAACTACAACTGGAAAGTCTTTGGGGCATTACCCATCTTCGCATCAAATGTTAATTCTCGTCCTCCATCAAGCCCATCACCTAATGTAACGCCCCCGTAATCAATGATGTTTGTTGCCAGCGCCTGCACAATAGATTCAAATTCATGTGTCCCAGTTGAATCAAGATTATAATCGCTCATTGTTAAAACCCAATCTTGAGAAATCTTTGTTTCTGTACTTTAATTTCACATCTGTGCTAATTTTTTAGGGTATCATTTGGATGCGGCGGGAAGCTTCTTGTTTCATTTTACCGGGAGTATTGCCTTCATATTTGATGGAACAGGTCATAGAATATAGAGTTTGCATTTGCGATAAAATATCGGCCCCATGAACTCTGCCAGCCTGAATGATAAGTTTAAAGTGAAAAATCTTGTTTGTTTTTGAAGTTATCGGGCAAAATTAGTACCAAGCCGGTTTCCTGTCTGAATAAGGCTGGGATACCTCAAGTCCGTAATGAGGGGCCATTATCTCAGAGCTAACTCAGGGTTGATGAACCACATCGCCTTGTTTGGCAACATATCGCCGATCAAAATCATCGCCTTGACAAGCCACTTCAGAGAACTTCATTACCTACTAAACCAGTTTCTATCGCAAAATTTTGCAGCCACCTTTCACCGTATGGGTGTTTTCTTTATGTTGGCGTGACCGTGAAAATATTGAGGTATGTTAAATGATCGATTTTAGAGGCAGTCACTATCCGAAAGAAGTCGTTCTTCTCTACGCCGTGTTTTTCTATGTTCTTTATACGGTTTCCTATCAAGATCTCTAGGCGATACTGCAAGAACGTCTTGTCGATGTGGATCACGCAACACTCAATCGCTGGGTCGTGTAGTACTTTCCTCTGTTTGCCAAGGAGACTCAACAGCGTAAAGATAGAACCAGCTCATCTTTGCGAGTGGATGAGACGTATATTAAGGTCAA
>CALJEW010000131.1 GCA_938074585.1 uncultured Rhodospirillales bacterium
ACCATTATAGGCAAACCTGAAATTGGTATATCCGAAGTGCCTCAAATGAGCTTCGATCAATTTATGAAAGATGAGTTTGTCGTCGATGATAAGAAAAGAGCGAGTGATTATATCAGGCGTCAGCCCTTCGGGATAGACTTCATATCCAATCTGGAGAGAGCCTGCTAGAGTGACATTGCAATAAACTTCCATCTTTAATCAATGCCTAAATTATCGCAAACCGATGATACATTGAAATCAAGGTATAATAATATTTTATATAGAAGTATTGAACTCTAGCATAGTTTGTTTTCCAATCAAACCGGCTGACGCATCAAAACGAAACCAAATATGAACACGCTGGAGATATACCTTTTGAAATACAAAAGTCCTAGTATTGTTATATTACATTATATAAAATGCGTTAACTATTTATGTTAATTATCGGTTTAAATTTTGATATAACTCATGGTCATCAAACCAAAAGACGTTCGGCTTAAAGAAATCTTATTTGAAATGAAACAAGTCGGGCAATACATGCGAATAACAGCCATTGATCCCCTTTCTGGTACAGAAGTCATTAGTATTGGCGACCCATCAGTTGATCCTGATATGCTACGGAGCATGGCAATACGAAAACTCAAATATGTAATTGCTAAAAATCGCAACGAACGCGCGGCTAATCCAAACGAATATTAGGGCCATGGCCATGGCCCTGGCCCAAACTAATTATCACTCTTGCTCTGATCTGATACATTTTGTAACCTCGCATAAGCGTTACAGATGGTCTGTAGGGCATTATGTTCTCAGGGCGGGGTGTAATTCCCCACCGGCGGTAAGCGCGATGCGCAAAGCCCGCGAGCGCCTTTGGATATACATCCTTTGGGTCAGCAGATCCGGTGAAATCCCGGAGCCGACGGTCATAGTCCGGATGATAGAGAACAATCGATATGCTTTGGCAACTTTGCCTCGGTTATTTGCGGTTGTAAGCGCCTTGATTCAAGTCAAACGGAGAGAACGACATGAATCACACTAAAAATCCGAAAATTGCTTTTATAAAAACCTGCTGGCATTCCGAAATTGTAAGCCGGTGTGAGGACGGTTTTATGGTGGAATTTGATCACCGGGGATGGTCAACCGATGGGGTTGAGATCTTTGAAGTACCGGGAGCATTGGAAATTCCACTTCTTGCTAAAAAACTTTCTAAAACAGGGACGTTTGAAGCCATCATTGCCGCAGGGTTAGTGGTTGATGGTGGTATTTATCGCCATGATTTTGTCGCAACAGCGGTCATCGATGGACTGATGCAAGTACAACTTGAAACTGACATACCCATTATTTCAGCAGTATTAACTCCGCATCATTTTCATGAACATGAAACCCATCTCAATTTCTTTGGTGAACACTTCGTCACTAAAGGAGTTGAGACAGCAAACGCTTGTATTCAAGTCTTAGAAAACTTCAAACGGTTTGAGGTATAATTTCACCATAAATGGCTAATTCAAAGCCCCATCGGTTTAAGTACTATAATATCTAGCATAATCCGAAGGCTTGAAAGCATCATTCAATTTAACGATCGAGATATTTAATTGACATTAAAAGCGCACGAAATATTGAAGACCTTCAAGCGATCTCTAAAAAAAACTACCAAACCCGATATATCATTTCATCGAAGGAGGGGCTGATGATGAGTTAAGTCTTCGCCGGAACATGAGCGCTTTTGATGACTACTTACTTACCCCAAGCCCCCTCACTGACGTCTCGGAAGTCGACACAAAAACCACCGTTTTAGGGCATGAAACGTCGATGCATTTGATTTTAAGCTCAACCGGTACATCGCGTTTATCCCATCACGAAAAGGAAGTCGCCGTCGCCAAAGCAGGGGTCGAAAAGTGCCTATCCATCTTCCAAACTGAATTGGAACACTCGATGACCCTTTTAGGCACGCAAAACATCAAAGATATCAAACCAGAGCACTTAAGCAAATTGAATGAGCCAAACGTCTAAGGTATGAAATTAATTTGTCCTGACCTTAGTGTGTGGTTGGCAGATAATGCCAAGATATGGTATCACGGTCATCATATTGTTATGATTTGACATAACGACGCAGTAAACGCCGAAAATTGGGACTAAAAATGACAGATACGACAATCGCCATCGCCTGTGATCATGGTGGATATGATTTAAAAATGCAGTTGATCCCAATGCTGGAAGCGCGGGGGCTTGCGGTCTTAGATTTGGGGACTAATAGCTCTAAATCTGTTGATTACCCAGAATTTGGATATGCCATGGCTTCAACCATTCGCGATGGAAAAACAGATTACGGGGTTCTATGCTGTGGTAGTGGCATTGGCATTAGCATTGCTGCCAATCGCTACCCGGAAGTTCGCGCCGCCCTTATTCACGATGCCTTGGGTGCAAAACTTTGCCGCCAACATAACAATGCCAATGTGATTTGCTTTGGCGGACGAACAACGGGGCCGGATGTAGCCCTAGATTGTTTAGAAATCTTTTTAGATACCGAATTTGAAGGCGGACGCCACGAGCGGCGCGTCGAAAAACTTTCAAACCCAACCTAACATTTATGCGTTTAAAAACATAGGACCTCACTTCCATGTCTGACTATCCGAACAAAGAACTAGAAACTTTTTTCAATAACGATGTAGCCACCCAAGATACTGCTTTATTTACATCAATTACCGATGAACTGGGCCGTCAACAGAGTGAAATTGAGCTCATTGCATCTGAAAACATTGTATCGCGCGCTGTTTTACAGGCACAAGGCTCAGTTCTAACCAATAAATATGCCGAAGGATATCCCGGGCGGCGTTATTATGCGGGTTGTGAATTTGTCGATGTTGCAGAAGCCTTAGCCGTAGAACGTGCAAAACAGATTTTTGATTGTAAATATGTCAACGTTCAGCCCCATTCAGGGGCACAAGCTAACGGTGCAGTCATGTTGGCCTTGGTCAAACCCAGCGATACTATTTTGGGCATGTCCTTGGCTGCTGGTGGGCACTTAACCCATGGCGCACCACCCGCACAATCTGGTAAATGGTTTAATGCCGTGCAATATGGGGTGCGCCCTGACGATCATTTAATTGATTTTGATGAAGTCGATAAATTAGCAAAAGAGCATAACCCAAAGCTAATTATTGCTGGTGGTTCTGCCTACTCACGGACCTTGGATTTCAAACGGTTCCGTGAAATAGCTAATTCCGTTGGCGCCTTGTTGATGGTCGATATGGCTCACTTTTCAGGTTTGGTTGCAACCGGCGTTCATCCGTCGCCCTTGCCTTACGCGGATGTCGTCACAACCACAACCCATAAAACACTTCGCGGCCCACGCGGCGGCATGATTTTATCCAACAACGAAGATTTGGGTAAGAAATTCAATTCAGCAGTCTTCCCGGGCCTTCAAGGTGGCCCGTTAATGCACGTGATTGCTGCAAAAGCTGTTGCATTTGGCGAAGTTCTTCAACCTAACTTTAAAGATTACACAATGCGCGTTGTTGCAAATGCCAAAGCCTTGGCTGCAACCCTTGTTGAACGTGGGTTTGATATTGTATCAGGCGGTACGGACACACACCTAGTGTTGGTTGATCTACGACCCAAAGGGTTGAAGGGAAACGCTGCGGAACAAAGCTTATTGCAGGCAAAAATGACGTGTAATAAAAACGGCATTCCGTTTGACCCTGAAAAGCCAATGGTCACATCAGGTGTACGCTTGGGCACGCCAGCCGCAACAACACGCGGATTTGGTGTCGAAGAATTTCAACAAGTTGGAAATCTAATCGGGGATGTTTTGGAGGGCTTATCAGCTCATCCAGACAATAATGAAGCGGCAGAAGCAAAAGCCCGCGAAACGGTTAAGCAATTGTGTGACCGGTTCCCGGTTTATAAAAACGTATAAAAAATACTAAGGGGAGGGGCACTTAAATGCGTTGTCCATTTTGTGGCCAAGACGATACACAAGTCAAAGATTCCAGACCTACAGAAGATAATACAGCCATTCGAAGGCGCAGGTCGTGCACTGAATGCGGTGCCCGATGGACAACGTTCGAACGGGTCCAATTACGTGAATTAACGGTCGTTAAAAGCGATGGCGATCGTGCCCCCTTTGATCGTGATAAATTGAACAAATCGTTGCGCATTGCCCTTCGTAAACGCCCCGTTACCGAAGAACGCATCGAACGCATTGTAAATTCCATTCAACGCCGCTTGGAAACATCAGGCGAAAGTGAAATTCCAACCAAAGCCATCGGTGAAATGGTGATGGAAAACTTACGGGATCTGGATATGGTCGCCTATGTTCGGTTTGCTTCAGTATATCGAAATTTCCGTGAAGCTAAAGATTTTGAAACTTTTGTCGAAGATTTGAGTGAATAACGCGCACCTCATAGATATCCAACATATGCAAGCCGCCCTTGGGCTTGCTCGGCGCGGCTTGGGCAGAGTGGCACCTAATCCTGCGGTTGGATGTGTATTGGTGCGCCCAGACTTAAATGGACGTGTTGTTGGGCGGGGTTGGACCCAATCAGGTGGCCGCCCCCATGCCGAAACAGAAGCCTTAAGGCGTGCGGGCTTGTTAGCCCAAAATGCCACTGCATATGTAACGCTTGAGCCTTGTTGCCACACCGGAGAAACAAGCCCCTGTGCCAATGCGTTGATTGCAGCCCAAATCAAACGCGTCGTCATTGCCACGCAAGACCCAGACCCACGGGTATCGGGGCGCGGGATTGCAAAGTTAAAAGACGCAGGAATTGACGTTTCTCTTGGCGTA
>CALJEW010000132.1 GCA_938074585.1 uncultured Rhodospirillales bacterium
TTTGTGGTCATAAGACAAATACAGATATTCTTACATGCTGGCAACGACGAGTACAAAAATTACTATTTGTCACGAGGGTCAGTGTGTCCCTTTCGAGGACCCTCGCGACGTATTTCAACTAGTTAGTCATTTTCCAACATCCACATTTTCAGTACGGCGTTAATCAACCCTACGGGTAATGGCCGCTCATCGCGGCACATCAATACGAACAAGATTGTTTAGCTTTTCATCAGACACTTTATTTTTACCTTTTTCACTGTTTAACACAAACTAGGCATACTCACCGTCCACAGTATCTGTCTAAAACATTAGAACTGTGTGCTTTGCACCAGAAAGACCCATTTTTGTGATTATTTTTCAGTTAATAAAGACCAACCATAATTTTTCTTTCTATTCAAAAACTGACGCGTCCCAATGAAGAAACTGGTCTGTGTAATTCGTCTGGTGTTGCAGGCGACAGACCACCTATGATGAGGACAACAGTTATGAAAAAGAGTGAATATTACCAAACAAAGAAATAATGGAGACGAATGATGGCTAAAGACAAAGATCAACCTGCTGATAATGCTGTGGATAATCGCAACGAGGCACCCAAAGTAAAAATGGCCCCCAATCCTTATCCTGTAGAAGAGGTTTACGTTGACGGGATCAGTGGCGTCATGGGACGCGGAGGCATTTTCAAATTGGAATGCTATCGCATTGCGGGAACTGATCAGGAAGATGGTGCTGAGGTGCGCCGCGTAACTCACAGGTTGGTATTTCCATCTATTGGGATGAATGAGCTTGTTCAGGCCGTTCAAAGTGTTGTGAAAAATATAGAAAATAATAAGCAGAAGAAAAAAGATTAATGATGATGTACTTCCACCTGTTTCCAACGACCTCATACGATAAGTAAGGGACAACTGATTATCCCCGATTTAATATTATACAAAAGATACCTATTTTTTTACACGGCTTAGAGTAGTTTTGAAAGAAGTCCTGCACCACGCCTTTACCACCTGTGTATCCAGAAGCTTTGGGTAGGGTGTTATTCAAGCTGACTAGGTTTTTTGACTAAGACTCAGTAATAGACAAAGTGAGATGTGGAGATGCGGTGTCATCCAACGCCATAATGCGTGGTTCGGGGCCTATTTACCAGGAGGTCAGGTGCCACAAAATGTCTCGCGAACGATTTCATCTGGCAACGGTGGGTTTTGAAATTCAATACTCTTGGGCTGATCATCGTAGGGTTGTGCTAATATATCTAACAATTTATAAAAAGGCTTAAAATCGTCACCAAGTGCCGCAGAGATGACCTGCTCAACACGGTGATTGCGTGGAATATATGCCGGATTAGTGGCTCGCATAATCTTCTGACGATCTAATTCGTTCTGCCCCTCCTGGACTAGCCGCTCCCGCCATTTTACCAACCAGCCTTCAGCAGCTAAGCAGTCTTCAAAAAGCAGAGTAAAGGGCTCATCAGGCGAGTTATTTTCACTACCTTTACGGCTCGATAAGTCGCAAAGCCGTCGAAAGGCCAAAGTAAAATCAACTTTGTTAGTAACCATGCAGTCCAGCAACTCCTGCACTAGGTCGGCACCATTATCCTGATGATTCAAAAACCCTATCTTAGATGCAAATTTCAGATCCCTGATGTTATAATACTGCTCTGGAAAACGGTTAAGCTTATCCGTCACCGCTTCCACCGCGACTTCTACGTTTTCATCTATAAGGGGCAAGATCGAAGATGCGAAACATGATAGGTTCCAATGCGCGATTTTTGGTTGATTACCATAGGCATAACGCCCCATTTGGTCTATGGAACTGAACACCATCTCCGGATGGTAAGTGTCCATAAAAGCGCAGGGGCCATAATCTATCGTCTCGCCAGCGATTGACATATTATCAGTATTCATAACGCCGTGGATGAATCCAACGCCCATCCAATTAGCGATCAGGTTGGCTTGCCGTGCAATCACCCCTTCAAGGAGTGCTAAGTAGACGTTTGGGGATTGTCGTGCCTCGGGATAATGGCGGTCAATGACGTAGTCCGACAATAGCCGCAGGGCATCAATGTCTTGACGGGCGGAAAAATACTGGAAAGTGCCTACTCTAATATGACTGCTGGCGACACGAGCCAAGACGGCACCTGGCAACCTGCTTTCGCGTATTAACGTTTCACCCGTGGTAACGACAGCTAGTGCGCGTGTCGTCGGGATTGATAGGGCCGCCATCGCTTCACAAAGGATGTATTCGCGCAACACCGGACCGATCCAGGCCCGCCCGTCGCCACCGCGAGAAAACGGTGTTCGACCTGCCCCTTTGAGGTGAATGTCGTGGCGTCGTCCATCAGAGCCAATCACTTCGCCGATCAAGACCGCCCTCCCATCTCCGAGCTGTGGCACCCAGCCACCGAATTGGTGACCGGCATATGCCATAGCAAGGGGCTCAGCACCTTCTGGAACTTGGTTTCCAACCAATATATTGGTACCCGCCGGTGTCTTTAGAAAGTCTAGATCTAGGCCGAGGTGACTGGCTAGCAACCGATTAACCTTGATAAGGTTGGGTTGTGGTACAGGTGTCGGGTCGAGCCGTGCATAAAACCGTTCCGGCAATCTGGAATAGGTGTTGTCAAACTCAAAGTGCTTAGAACAAACTGGAATAATATTCATTGGGTACCTAGCTAATTATTATAAGGAAATATCCTCCAAGAATGCATGAAGAGATATTCTCTCGATTGTATATTAAGGTTATAACGGGCCCAGCGGATTTCATATGGGTATGTCTAACTGGCGATCCAAGCCGTAAATATGTTAAGGAGATAACACCAGTCTAACGCAATAAGCGTTCTCTTCGATTGCCGTTCAATTTACTCTGCTTTTGGGGAGTACTAAGCAGATTATAATTCTCGCCTCCGAGAATAGCCTATAGTCCCACAAAGGACTTCAATACCAGTCCACTCACTAATCCTCCCCAAGTCAATTTTCAAACCTTAATGCTCGCCAAAACACGTTTCTGAAATTCTGTTAATATTGTGGAGACGCTATCGGTTAATGCCAATAAGCACAACTGAAGACACGACAATACAAATGGCACCTAATAGGCGTAAACTAAACTGTTCGTGTTTAAATATCAAAATACTCAGCAAAATAGAAAAGAAAGGCGTTGTCGCGATAATCGGAGCGACGATAGTCAACTGGCCGACCATTAAAGCGTGGTTGAGGGTGAAAATTGATGCCCCAAATGCAAATCCCGCTATCACGAACCAATAGGGCGAGCCAGATCTCCAGGCAATCGGCTCTGACGGTCGTTTGATCTGAAGAGACAAAACGGTGATTAAGGCCGACACCGAAAAACCGATCAAACCAACAAAGTAGGGATCCGGGATATCTTCCATTCCAATCTTCGAAAAAACATGAGCAAGCGCCCGGATCAACGCCGCCCCGATGGGAAGAAATAACGCCCAGATAGGCCAGTCGGACGTCAATTTCAGCTTCGCTGAGGACAATAGCAAGATAGCGCTAATAATCCCTAATGTTCCAAGCCCTATTTGCCAGTTAAAAAGTTCCCCTAGTAACCAGATGCCCAAAATAGCGCCAAACACCGGCGTCGTGGAACTCATGGTCGAGGAAAGTGTTGGCCCCAAATACTTAATGCCTGCTACGGAGAGGTTGGCGGATAGGGACGGGCGGAAGATGCCGACGAGGACAAAAATAAAAACGGCCGAATTTAGAAAATGAGAGGGATCCAACATTATGGGCGAGACGAGCCAATAGCACAAAGCCGCAGAGGAAATTGAAAGCGCCGTCCCACTTCTAGAATTGGTTCCACTGGCGAGACCCCGGCTTTGCAACTGCCCACCAAGGGCAAACAAAAAAGCTGAACACAGTGTCAACAAGATGGGGAGAAAATCAGAATGCATAAGGCAAAAAAGCCTTCCATCAGTATTTAGTCAAGCTAATCAAGACTTGCCACCGTGTGTCGATTTATATTTCTTTGTCATTGCGATTGTAAAACCGGGAGTTTTATTCAAAACGTCGAGCTTAACCAAAATCAAGAAATCTGGTTTTCTATTCCTTACTCACAGTATCGTGTGGCGGAGCGGAAGCAAAATATGATCATAGAAACAGCCGCTTGTGGCCCTGAACGGGAATTCGGAAATGCAGCCCCACCTGACTACTAACTTCCAATGTTTGAAACGACATTATAGGAGCTACTATAGACAATTTAATAGCCTGGCTTTAATGTCTTCGCACTTGGTCACCCATTACATATGTTTAGAAGAACTGAGGAAGATTTAATATGACTTATAGGATCTCTGATTTAGCTGATGATGTGCATACTCTTCTTAGCCAATTGGACATATCACAGTGTTCAGACAAATTATGCGAATTGGTTAGCAAGGCGCTAAATGACACTGAATTTATTTCAGACAACCTCCTCGACCGCGTTGGTAGAGAAAAACCGCGAGAGGTGCTTTATGAAAATGATGAACTTGGATTTTGTATTTGTGGGCATGTTTACGGCGATCAAGCAATAGGTGAACCCCACGATCATGGCTCCAGTTGGGCTATCTATGGCCAAGCCGAGGGAACGACAGAAATGACCGATTGGAGGATTGTAAAAGCTGGTAAAGGCGAGAAACCATCAATCGTTGAACCATTTAAGACTTATATAATGAAACCTGGTGACGCGCACTTTTATGGGATTGGCGACGTTCATGCACCAAAACGAATAGCACCCACTAAACTCATAAGAATAGAAGGTGCCAATCTTGATCGTATAAAGAGATCAAGAATTATCGCCGCATAAATCCTTATTTACGATTGATAAAAATGATGCAACAGTCACCGGCTTTGGAAGCCTTTTAAGCCACCCATACACTCTAAAACTCCTATCGAGATTCTCCTTAATTATTTAAGTCCACCTATGATTTATAGTCATCAACCTCAAAATAAGTAGGCAATGTACAATGCAGACCGATGGTTTAAGTGCGCTCGAAACGCGGGTTGCAAAAGAACTGGAATACACAGATTACCCAAACTCTCGCTGGGTGCCAAAGCGCAAAGACGATAAGGATCCGTCGGGTCGGTTGCTAGATGTTCTAATCGTTGGTGCCGGTCAGGCAGGTCAAACCATTGCCCTGCAGCTAAGGCAAGAGGGTGTCGATAATTTCAGGATTATTGATCAGGCGACAGCCGGGCTGGAAGGGCCCTGGTTAACTTATGCCCGTATGCTTACTTTACGTTCACCCAAGGAAGTTACCGGTCCCGATTTAGGGTTACCCAGCCTGACATTTCAAGCGTGGTTCGAAGCCCAACACGGCGAAGCAGCCTGGCGGGAACTGGGCAAGGTACCAATTGCTGATTGGGCCGCTTATTTGAGCTGGATGCGTGACATATTAAAAATCCCCGTTGAAAATAATGTCGCCCTTTTAAAAATTGAAGCCGATGGTGAATTCCCAGTCGCGTCTTTACGACATATGGATGGACGGTTGGAACAGCTTCAATGTCGCAAGCTAATTTTAGCTCATGGCATAGAAGGGTCCGGTCATTGGTGGACCCCCCCCCAGGTAGAAGCCATCGACAAATCTCTGTGGGCGCATACCTCCGAACAAATCAATTTTGATGCCTTGGTTGGAAAACGGGTAGCGGTATTAGGCGTTGGTGCATCGGCTATGGATAACGCGGCAACCGCTTTGGAAGCAGGAGCTAGCCAAGTCGATGCTTTTTGTCGTAGGCCCCAGTTGCAACGAGTTCAACCGTTCAAGTGGTTGTCGTTCGCCGGGTTCTTCCGGCATTTTCATAAACTAGACGATGCCATGCGCTGGCGATTTATGGATTATTTACTAACGATCCGCGAGACCTTTCCGAAAGAAACATGGCAACGCTGTTCCCGCCATGACAAGTTTACGCTGGTAACCGACGCACCATGGGAAAAACTGATATTACAGCCGGATGGTATTGACATCACGACGCCCAATGGATCGTATCAGGCTGATTTTCTGATCATCGGTACGGGCTTTGAGATGAATTTGCAACGCCGTGAAGAATTAAGCGGACTGGTCGATAAAATCGCACTTTGGCAAGACCGATATACGCCGCCCACAGGTTCTGAAAATCATCGGCTATCACCATATCCCTATCTGGATGACGGCTATCGGTTTATGGAAAAACAACCAGGAACCTCTCCAGTTTTAGCAAACATTCATCTCTTTACCTACGGTGCGACCATGAGTTTTGGACCATCGGGGGCGTCTATTAATGCCATGAAATTTGCAGTCCCACAGCTAGTTAGCGGTGTTACGCAAGACCTGTTTACATCCGACGCTGAACTGCATCTTAAACAATTAAAAGAGTACCAGATGCCGGAATTTTTGTTTCCCGGCGAAGAAGGCATCGAAGAAGCACCGGTCGTTCCAGCCGTCGCGCGGTGACGTTGTGAGATTGCTCAATTTTGATCTAATAACGGTTTGCACATCGTCAAATAAAGCTATGTTTTGAAACTATCTTTATGTGACGACGTGAAGCCTTATCTGAGACACAATGGTCTGTTCCAGATCCTTGCATCGATGTTGGTCAACTCCGGACGAGGACAGGCTATTTTAAGACAGTGGGAAAGGATCAAACTAAAAACAATGGAAGCCCGGCGCTTTCTATACACCAAGTACGCCACTTAATATAACCAACAAGGTGAACTTGATGCTCCTATATATCAGCCTACTCTTTGTTCCAATTGCATGACTACGGAAACTTCGCCATATACATTGAAGCCTTCATTGTGAAGCACATCACTTAAAGCATCCAGTACACGATTAAGCACACGTGACTTAGGAGGAACCGCATCTTTATCGGCATCCTTGCCTATAATTAGTTTGTCAGGTTTTTCTGCAGCATTCTAGTTTTGTCTGCGTAAATGCCAGATTTTCTAATATCCAAAAATCATGACAAAACCAATAGATCACAATCTTTTTTATCATAATGGCAATTCCCCTTGAGCATTACTTTTTATTATTTTTGTGTCCTTTTTTATTGGCCAGCGAGACTTGCGGCTACCATGCTTGGACACTATTCTTTTAGCCACTTCTCTATGCTTACTATTTTTTTTAAGACCATAAAGCTTATCTGCTGCCACTTTTCGCACAGTTTTTTCATCAACAATAGGCATTGGGTAGCCGTTCATCTGGGACTCTGCTTGCCATGGCTTATGAATAAAAGCTTGGTCCATATCACAGAGTTCTGGAATCCAACGGCGAATAAAAATGCCTTCCGGATCTTGATCTATACCTTGCTTAATAGGGTTGTATATGCGGATTGTATTGATCCCTGTTGTGCCAGATTGCATCTGAATTTGGTTGTAATGAATACCGGGCTCATAGTCAGAAAAGAGTTTAGCCAGGTGCAGTCCAGTTTTACGCCAATGTAGCCAAAGATGATGGCTTGCAAAGCTTATGACCATAGCACGCATGCGGAAATTAAGCCAACCCGTAGCAGTTAGTGCACGCATGCAGGCATCCACCATAGGGTAACCCGTCATTCCAGCTTTCCATGCTTCGAAATATTTGTCATTGAAATCATATTCACGCAACCCATGATAAGCAGAGTGAAGATTTTCAAATTCAATACTTGGCTCATCCTCTAGTTTCTGGATAAAATGACAATGCCAACGGAGCCTACCTGAAAAGGACCGCATCGCGCTTGGCCATTTTCCTTTCATACCTCGTGGCATCTGTTTTATCTCTTGGTTACGTCGCTCACAAGCTTGGAAAACTTCGCGGATTGATAATGTACCAAAAGCCAAATGCGCGGACAACCGTGAGCATGTACCAAAAGCAGTCACAGGTGATGACATCTCTTTTGTGTACCCTTCACCCCGATCATAAAGAAAGCTGTGAAGTAATTTTAATCCTTCGTGACGCCCTCCTCTTTGTAGATCAGTAAAGTGGCCATCTCGAAATCCAAGTTCAGCATGAGATGGCAGAGTTTCAGATTGCTCTTCAACAGCTTTAAGCTGAGTGGGAGAATCGAGAACGTGTTGCTTCATCTGCTGATACCAACGAGCTGACCAGCCATTACGGTTCTTTAAACGCCGTATCACACCATTTTGAACTGGTTCATGCCATGAAATAC